>NZ_JBFWIJ010000005.1:0-138222 GCF_050256055.1 Sphaerochaeta sp.
CGTCCCAGGATGTATATCCATGGGACGAATATAAACGGTTGCAGACAATCAATCAATTCTCAAAAAAACGATCACCAATGTCCTTACGGTACCAAGCGCCTTCAAATTGTACATGGCCCACACCTTTGTAGGCGTTCTTGTTGGCGTTCATGATATTGTACCCGACTCCCACCACGGTGACGCAACGTCCGCCTGTGGTTACCAATGAACCCTCATACTCCTGCACTCCGCCAAAGAAATATCGGGGTGCGTTGTCGAAGGAATTGAGCATCAAGGCCGCAGGCAATGCACTGAGGGTTTTTCCGATACTCGGTTTTTCGGGATACCCCTCGCTGGCCACCACCAAGGCAACGGTGGACTTCGTGGAGACTTCCAGATTCAGGGAGGAAAGGGTGTCGTGTTTCATTGCATTCAGAATGTCGACGATGTCGGTGTGGATCAGGGGGACGAAGGCCTGTGCGGCCGGATCATTGAACCGAACGTGGTAATCAACGAGGATTGGGCCTTTCTTGGTGATGATGACGCTGATGGTCAGCACCCCTTTGTAGGCCATTCTCTCTGCTTTCAAGCCGAAAAGCGTGGGCTCGATGATGGTGTCGACCAAAGCTTGCCGTACTTCTTCCTGCAACGGTACCGGGCAGATGGATCCCATGCCGCCGGTAGGGGCTCCGCCTTCCTCCGCCTTCATGTAATCACTGCTGGTCGGAAGTATCAGATACCCTTTGTTGTCGAGGAATAAGGTGACGGTGATGGGCAGGCCGTTCAGATGCTCCTCAAGGATGATTGGGCTGGATGTAAGGATGGTACGGGAGAAATGCATCAAGGTCTCATAGTCGGTTGAATCGACCATGACTCGACTTGGGGCGATGGCATTGCTTTTCACAACAAAACGCTCACCCTCGTGTCGTTTCAGATATTCGGAAAGTTTCTGTTCATCGTCGAACAGGACGTGCGTCGGAGTAGGGATGTTGTGCCGGTCGGTGAACATACGGGAAAAGTTTCGGTCGCCTTCCAGCTTCAGGGCTCTGTTGGGAGCGCCGAATGTATCGATGCCGCGTTCGTTCAAATAATCGATCACCCCGGTGAACAATGGTGCTTCCGTGCCGACGAAAACATAGTCGATTCCATGGGCGCGACAGGCTTCATAGACTTGCTCGGGATCCGAAGGATCGATGGTGAGGTTCACTGCGATGGATTTTGTCCCTACATTGCCGGGAGCAACAAACAGGCCGTTGATCAAACGACTCTGAGAGAACCACCATGCAATGGCATGGTCTTTGGCTCCAGAGCCCAATACTAATACTCTCATTGCACATCCTTTCCGAACATTACTTTTATAAAAGTACCATTTTAGACCTTCATAGGTCAACAAGTTGGCTTAGGGCCTCTTCGTACTGCTCCCGGCTCAACGCTTGCACGACAGCTTGCTTGACCGTTGCCGTATTGGGGATTCCCTTCAGGTAGGAGCAGGTATGCTTGCGCATCAAGGTGCAGGCCGTTTTCTCCCCATATGTGTCGATCATCAGATCCAGATGGCGGAAAATGGCGTGCTTGCGCATGGCAATGGTGACCGGTTGTGGAACGTTTCCTGCAAGGATCGCCTTTGCCTGGGAAAAGATGAAAGGATTCCCGATAGCCCCACGGGCGAACATGACCCCGTCGATGCCGGTTTGCTCAAGCATCCGTTTGGCATCCTCGGCATGAAACAGGTCTCCGCTGCCGAATACCGGTACGCTATAGTGGTGCTCGATGCAATAGCGCTTCAACTCGGTAATCTTGGACCAATCGGCGAACGGAGCGTACCCTTGCGTTCTGGTGCGGGCGTGCAGAGTGAGAGCGCTTGCCCCGCCATCCAATGCCGCCTGGGCAAATGCAAGGAAATTCTCGTTTTGGGCATCCCATCCGGTACGGAATTTGACGGTGACCGGAATGTCGGTCAAATCGGTAAGAATCCGAACCACTTCGGTGATGAGCTTGGGATTTTTCATCATGGCCGATCCTGCCCCGGTTTTGGTGACCTTTGGGACCGGACAGCCGCAGTTGATGTCTATGACCTGCGGTTGATAGGGACGCAATTGTTCTATGGCTGCTTTCAGGGAATCGGTATTCCCCATGAACAATTGGATGGCATATTGATCCTCATTCGGGGCACGATCCATCAGGACCAAGGTCTTTTCCCCTTCCCTGGCCAACCCTTCAGCGCTGACCATCTCGGTATAGGTGAAATCCGCTCCAGCTTCGATGCAGAGGCTTCTGAAAGGTATGTCCGTATAACCGGCCAGCGGAGCGAGGAAGAGATTTCCTGCCACGCTGGTCGATCCTATTTGGACTGGATGATAAAGATTCTGTTCGTTCATACGTCCTTTGGAAGAGCGAAAGCTCTGAGGCTGTTAGCATAAAGGCTTTCGGAAAGCTCTTCAAGAGAGGTCTGACGCAACTCGGCAAGTACCTTGGCGGTTTCGATCAGGTAGTGGATTTTGTTCCGCTCACCCTTGTATGGATAGGGTGTCATGAACGGTGCTTCACTTTCAATGACGATCCTTTCCGCGGGAAGACGCATCGCCACCTCATGCAGGCTGTGGCTGTTCCTGAAGGTGAGATTTCCTGCAAAGGAGAAGGTGAGGTTCATGGACAACGCTTGTCTGGCGAACTCCCAGTCCTCACCGAAACAATGGAGGATGCCGCCCTTCGGGGGAAGTTTTTCCGCGAGGATGGGTAGAAGATCTTCTCCGGCGTTGCGATTATGAATGATGACCGGAAGGTCCAGATGCTTGGCGATCTCCAAATGTTTGAGCATCAGCTCGATCTGCAGCGTCTTGTCCCCTCCGAACATGTGGTAGTAATCCAACCCGGTCTCACCGATTGCTATGATACGTTTTTTTTGTGCATGGGAAATAATGTGTTCCTCCCAATCCTTGCCTGGATTGGTGACCTCGGTCGGTGATACTCCCACCGCATGAAAGACCGAGTCGACGCTTTCCAGGTTGGCATAGGTCCGCTCAAAGTCCGTAAGGCTGTTGCAGATGCTCACCACATGCTTGACCGACTTGACCTTGGCCAGTTGGACTGCAAGCAGTTGTTCCATCTTGTCATCCTGCAGCAACCCAATATGGGCGTGCGTATCAAACAGTTGCATACCGACTCCTTGAGAAGTATTCTCACATGTGGGGAGGTGTAGGTACACTATACCATGGCATATTTCTACCGTCAATGTTGTAAATCGAATGCTGTCAATTAGTTATATGATGAACTCAATAGTTTGACAATTTCCCTTCCGCATGATAGTTTTACAACGATACAGCCTTTTTGGGCAAAGGATTTGCATGAAGAAAGAACGATTGCACGCCCCTGACGGGCAAGGACCACGTCCGAGACCGTCCAGCGGTTATATATATCTGGTAAAAAACCCTTCTTCCAACGAGACAAGCGTCTGTGCCTGGGATTCCGTTCTCTATCCCGGGACCTCGGTTGTTGCACCCACCCGGTATGGTTTGGATTTGGGGATCATCGTGGCAAGTGCCGACTGTTTGGATAAGGAATATACTCCAGGTTGCGACCAATGCCGGGGAGCCTGTTTGCATGGTGAATGCATTCCCAAGCAGGACGAAGAGCAGGCACAGCAGGAACAGGTGGTCATTGCAGAGCCGGAAGGTGAGTATGATTTCTCCTATATCGAGGTTGAGGAAGAGGATCCATGCAATGCCTGCAAAGGCTGCAATCCGCAGCCCGAACCCCAGGAGGTTGCACTCTCGGGTGATATCATCTGGATAGACCGGCTGGCCACCCCATCTGATCTCAATCGGTATCAGGAACTCATGGCCAAGGAAGATGAGGCCATGCGCATCTGTCGGGAGAAGATTGTCTATCACAAGCTCGATATGAAGTTGGTCACCGCACATTTCCTGCTTGGGGAACCAAAGATCATCTTCTTTTTTACTGCCGATGTTCGGGTTGATTTCAGAGAACTGGTCAAGGATTTGGTTTCGGTCTTCAGAATCAGGATTGAGTTGAGACAGATCGGCGTACGCGATGAAAGTCGGGTGCTTGGAGGCTTGGCGGTTTGTGGTCGGGATTTTTGCTGCCACAGTGTTACCGATAAACTCAATCCGGTTTCAATCAAGATGGCGAAAGAGCAGAACCTATCCCTCAATTCAATGAAGATTTCCGGGCCATGCGGAAGGCTTTTGTGTTGTTTGTCCTATGAATTTGATTTTTATGTGGAGGAAAAACGCAAATATCCACCGGAGGGAAGCAAATTAAAGGTTGGCTTTGACTTGATGAAAGTGACGGAAGTCAACATACTGTCAAAACGAATTACGCTGAATGGAAGTGAAGGACGTATGGTTACGATGCCGCATACCGCAGTCTTTTTCAACGAGGATACCAGTCGTTGGGAGATTACAAAAGAGTACGCGGATGAATTTTTGTCCAACTGAAGTAAAGCATTGTATTGACCGATTTTATAGACTGTGATATGTTTTTAGACCGTCGGCCCTCTGTTGCCGACTCCATCTTTAATATATGAACTACGTATTCAAGGTAATATGTTTGGAGGTATTACGTGATTAACAGGTCTGCAGAGAAACGCGAGCGACAGAACCGCGTCCGAAGAATGAGGAACCGTGCAGCAAAGAGCACCATGCGCACCGCAATCAAGAAGTTTGACGCAGCTGTCGTTGCCGGTGACAAGGACTCTGCCGCTTCTGCATTGGCTTTGAGTCTCAAATTGTTGGATGCCACTGCAAGTAAGGGCATCATTCATCAGAACACTGCCAGTCGCAAAAAGTCCAGATTGCAAGTCCGATTCAACAAATTGAACGATCAGGCCGCTGTCCAGGCATAACGGCCGTTATGGTAGGAGAGCCGACTGATATGTCGGCCGGAGCGCATACCCAAATATTGTGTTGAAGGAGTTACCATGGCAGGACCAAAATTGACAAAAGCCGCAATCATCGAGAGTCTCCATGAAAAGCATGGACTGAATAGAGCAGATATCCACAAGATCATTGACGAATTCTTCGAGGAAGTGAAAGACGGACTGAAGAATGACCAGGTCATTGAGCTTCGAGGGTTTGGAACCTTTGAAGTACGCACCCGAAAGGGTCGGGAAAAAGCTCGCAATCCCAAGACTGGCGCCATTGTAGCCGTCGATACGCATGGAGTAGCCATCTTCCGTCCTGGTAAGGAGCTCAAGGATTACGTGTGGGATTTGCGTGATAACAAGCCGGTGAATGACTGACCTATCGCGCTACTAAAACGTAGGAGAAACTCTCTTGGTTGAATTACACGCAAGACGGAACCTCAGAACGGTTTGTTCTGAGGTTCTTGTGTTATTGGTTTCGGCATTCGTCTACTCATTGGCCTTCCCCGGTCTCGTATCGGTCAATGGGTTTGGATTCATAGCTTTCTTTGCTTTGATACCGGTTTTTGCGGTCATCAGGAACACTACATGGAAGCTGACCCCCGTCTACGGGTTCTTTTTCGGCTTCGTGTTCTATCTGTTCTTCAATTATTGGCTCAAAACCTTCCATCCGTTGGCCATCCTGATCGTTCCGATCATCAAGGGCGGGGAGATGGTGCTGTTGTTTCCCGCACTCAAGGCTGCCCAGAAGCTGTTCAAAAAGTACGGGTATCTGGTGGAAGCCGTTGTATGGGTCGCCTACTCCTATCTGAGCCAGGATTGGTTTGCCGGGTATCCCTATGGGACCCTTGGTTCGGCGATCTACCGCTATTTGCCGTTGATCCAGATTTCTGAGATCTTCGGAATCTGGGGTGTCACGTTCTTGATGGTACTCCCCCAGACGTTTCTCGCTATCTATGTCAGGGATTGGTATTCCCATACACATGAAAGTTTTGGTTCCTTTCTGCGCGCCCATATCCCGTTTCTGGTTGTCTATGCCGTCATGGTCATCGCCACTTTGGTGTTTGGTTTTGCGAGCATGGCCTATTGGAATGCGCAGCAGCCGGACAAGACATGGCGGGTTGCAACCGTGCAGCACAGTGCCGACACCTGGAAGGGCGGGTATGTGACCTACAAGAATAATTTCAACACCCTCAGGAAGCTGAGTCTTGAGGCCTTGCAGGAAAAACCGGACATCATCCTCTGGTCGGAGACTGCGTTCGTCCCTTCGGTTGCCTGGCATGAGAAATATCCTTCTGATCCCGATACCTCGGCTTTGGTGGAAGAGTTCGTCTCCTTCGGCAAGTCGCTGCCGGTCCCCTTGGTTACGGGTAATCCGGAGGGCGTCATCGACGATCCTTCAAAGCCGGCTTTGGGTGAGGATGGCTCATGGAACCGTAAGGATTACAACACCGTTATTTTCTTCGAAGGCGGGAAGATCAAAAATACCTACCGCAAACAGCATTTGGTTCCCTTCACTGAGCATTTCCCCTATAAGAAGCAGCTTCCTTGGCTGTACAACATCCTGTTGGCCAACGATTACAATTGGTGGGAAACCGGTACGGACCCAGTGGTCTTTACCACCAAGGAAGGGGTCAAGTTTTCCACTCCGATCTGTTTTGAGGATGTTTTTGGTGATTTGAATGCGGCGTTTGTCGCAAACGGAGCCGATGTCATCGTCAACATGACCAATGATGGTTGGTCGAAAGCGGTATCGGCGGAGATGCAACATCTGGGTTTGGCGGTTTTCCGATCCATTGAGAATCGCAGGACCACTGTACGCGGTACGAACAGCGGGATGACCTGCGTGGTCGACGTAACCGGAAAGATCATTGATCCGATGCAGCCTTTCAAGGTAGGTTGGCACATCTATGATGTACCTGTATACTCAGGAAAGACCTTCGGTACCACCATCTATACCCGGTACGTCAACTGGTTCGCCTATCTGAACATCTATCTGAGTGCCGTCCTGCTCATCGGAGGCACCTTGTACCAGCTGGTTCGCTTTATCACAAGGAGAAGACAAACCCAATCATGACCTATACCAGTGCTGCTCTTTTCATCATCGGGACAGAATTGACCCGTGGCGTCATTGCGGACAAGCATTGTCAGGTGCTTGCCAGCCAGCTTACCCAGCTGGGCTACCGGGTGGACCGGATGGTGCAGGTCCCTGACGACGGGACGATCGCCGATGTACTGAAGGATTGCATCGACAATTGTGATCTGGTGGTGCTCACCGGTGGGTTGGGCCCGACCAGTGATGATATGACCCGTTCCATTGTGGCCTCGCTTGCCGGTGTTCCTTTGGTGCGGGACCAGCATACCTTCGAAGCCTTGTATGCTCGCATCGGGGAGCGTATCTGGGGGGCGAATGAGCAACAGACCATGATTCCCCAAGGTTTTGAAGCCATCCCGAATCCCAACGGGACTGCAGCCGGATTCAGAGGATTCATTCCTGACGGGCAGCGGCAGATCGCCTGTGTGGCCATGCCCGGTCCTCCGAGGGAAATGGATCCCATGTTTTTCGATCAAGTATTGCCGTGGCTGGCTTCCCTGATCGGGCATGACGACTTTACCCGTAGTGAGTACTCGACGTTCCTTATTCCCGAGGCGAAGCTGGAGGAACTGTGCAAATCGGTGACGTTCAACGGCCTGCAGTGGGGAACGCGTTTCCAGGACCTGAAGATCAGCTTGTACTTGGTTGGCGGAACAGTGGATGAACGATCCCGGATGGCCTCTGATCTGAGTGCATTGGTGGGCCCCTCCTTGTTGGTGGAAGGCGATGCCATGCCCGTTGAACTGCTTACTGATCTGCTGATCAGCAGAAAGGAAACGATCAGTTGCGCCGAAAGCTGTACGTCCGGGTATGTGGCCAAATTGCTTACTGACCAAAGCGGCAGCTCCGCTTGGTTCTGGGGTGGTGCGGTGACCTATGCCAATGAGGCGAAACAAGCAATGTTGGGAGTGCAGGAAGCAACCCTTGCCATGCATGGGGCGGTCAGCGAGGCCTGTGTCCTTGAAATGGCCGAAGGGATGTTGCTTCGTTCCGGAACCGATTGGGCTGTATCGGTGAGTGGAATCGCAGGACCATCCGGGGGTACGGCGGAAAAACCGATCGGAACCGTCTGGTTCGGATTTGCCGGGAAAGGCCGCAAAAGCGAGGCGGTAGCCGTGCATCTTACCTCCTATGGACGCGAGTCAGTCCGAAGAAAAGCCAGTGTGGTTGCACTTATTCTTGCAAGTCAGTACATCAAGGGTGCCTCCTTGCTTGACACTGTGCACAAGTGGCAATATATTTAGATTACCAACCGCGGGAGCCCTACACACGTACGTTATTTTTGTTCCCGCATATGCTTACATACTGTTAAATCGTGAAGGAACCGGGCTCCTGGTGCACCTCGTTGTAGTGCAAGGTATCCTATAGGCCCCGTTTCGTTGGAGTGTATCCTATGTCTTCCGAAGAATTATTATCAACCGAAGCTGACGTGGCTGTAGCATCTGAGCAAGAAAAAGCGAAGAAACCCGTACGCCGTATTACCCGAAAAAAGAATCCCGTGGTCGCGAAAGCGTCAATGGCTGCAGGTGAAGAGTCTGTTCCTTCTGAGGAAGATAAGGAAGCTTCCGAACAAAAGAAAAGACGTGGCAGACCCAAGAAAAGCACCACAAAGCAACATGCCGATGCTGTACAAGAAGCACAACAGCCCCAGTTGGAATTTCCTGTTGAGCAACCTGCAGCAACCGCGCCGCAAGGAGAGCAGGTTCAACAGCAATCGGTGAGTGAGAAACCGGAACAGCCACCTGTTGTGCAAAAGAATACTCCGCCTGAGCAGAGGAATCAAAACCAGAATCCCAATCAATACCGCAAAGGCCAGTCTTACAACAATCGGAACAACCGCAACCAATCCGGTCGCCCGCATTCCAAGAACTCATATCAGAAAAGCCAAAGCTTCGGATCAAACCGCGGCATGCGGCAGAATCAACAGGATGAGAGCTCAAACGATCTGAATATCGAAGAGCATCCCGAAGCTCCGGTTTTGCAGCTTGAATACTATACCAACCTATCCATCGATGAGCTGCGTAAAGTAGGGGTGGAACACGGGGTGAATTCCGAAACCATCCTTGACCTGCGAAAACAGGAGATCATCGCCGAAATTCTTCGTTTACACACTGCTACCGGTGGGGTCATCGTAGGAACCGGTACGCTGGAGATCCTGCCCGATGGGTTCGGGTTCCTCCGGTCTCCGGCCAACAGTTATCTCTCCGGGACCGAGGATGTGTACGTATCTCCCGCCCAGATCAAGAGTTTGTACCTGAAGACCGGTGATGTTGTGTACGGACAGGTTCGGACTCCTCGGGAGAATGAACGGTTTTTTGCAATCCTCAAGATCCTGAAGGTCAATGGTGATGAACCGATCGTAGCGAAGATGCGTGTTCCCTTTGACAGTTTGACCCCGCTGTTTCCTGACCAACGGCTGAAGCTTGAGACGGTCGAGGAGGATATGTCGGCTCGCATCATCGATATGTTCTGTCCGATCGGCAAAGGTCAGCGGTCCTTGATCGTAGCACCACCGAGAACCGGTAAGACGGTACTGTTGCAGAAGATCGCCAATTCGATCAGTGCAAACCACCCCGAAGTCGTCCTGATGGTGCTTCTGGTTGACGAGCGGCCCGAGGAAGTCACCGATATGCGCCGACACGTAAAGGGGGAAGTCATCGCCTCCACATTTGATGAACAGGCAAGTCGGCATGTCCAGGTGGCCGAGATGGTCATTGAAAAGGCGAAACGCCTGGTGGAACACAAAAAGGATGTGGTCATCCTTTTGGACTCCATCACCCGTCTTGCCCGTGCCTACAACCAAACGGTTCCGGCCAGTGGAAAGATTCTCAGTGGTGGTGTCGACTCCAATGCCCTGCACAAACCCAAACGGTTTTTCGGTGCTGCAAGAAACATTGAACATGGGGGCAGCCTGACGATCATTGCCACCGGCTTGATCGAAACCGGGTCGCGCATGGACGAAGTCATTTTCGAGGAATTCAAGGGTACCGGCAACAATGAGATCATCCTTGATCGACGCTTGGCCGACAAGCGGCTCTTCCCGGCCATCAACATCAAGAAGAGCGGGACCCGCCGGGAAGACCTTCTGTTGCCGCCCGACGAAGCTGCGAGGATTTGGCTTACCCGTAATGCCGTCAATGATATGGATGACCAGGAGATGACTCCGTTCCTCATTGACAAAATACGGAAGACAAAGGATAATGAGGCGTTCTTGCGTTCGATAAATACCGGGATTCCTTCGAATTCCGCAGCCTATTAGAACCAGGAAAGGAATGATGAACCTTGTCTGCTGCCTACAGCCAGCAGAAGATATATCTCTGGAGGAACTATAATGAAAGACGGAATTCACCCCCGCTATGAAATTACTGAGGTTCGTTGCTCTTGCGGCAACGTAATCAAGACCAAGACCACTGCCAAGAATCTTGAAGTGGAAATCTGCTCTGCATGCCACCCCTTCTTTACCGGTACGCAGAAAATGGTTGACACCGCCGGACGCATCGAGCGCTTCAAGAAGCGGTACGGGTTGGAGAAATAAGTAGCATAGTCAAGAGCCGCCAGGATTGGCGGCTTTTTTAAGGCTTTGGCATCAGACATTACGCATCTTTTGATTGGGAGGTGAAATGCAGGATGGACAAGGTGTACAAAATAAGGTTTTTTGTTGCAATCTGCCGACAAGTATCCTAAAATTGACCCATCAAAACTAGGTTGGGGCATGGATAACGTCATCAAGCAACACATCAAAGAATACGGAGAGGCTCCTCTTGTCATTGCCCAAGTGCCGGGAACGTGCACCTTGTTGGGTAGTTACGCGGACGCCTGCAAGGGATGGTCCTTGGTCGGAACCGATTCCTCGTCGTTGTTTGTCGCCGTATCCTATCGTGATGACCAGTTGGTACGTCTGACCAACGCCACCCTCAACGACCGAAAACGGTTCTCCTTGACCAACATCAAATACCGCAAGGAAGATCGTTGGGGCAATTACCTCAAGGCGGTCATTGCCATTCTGGCCAATGAGGGGGTTTCGTTCTCCGGATTGAATATTACCGTCGAGGGAAATCTGCTGTATGGTGACAACCAGATGGTCAGCACCGCCAGTGCTTTGGGGACCTGCCTTGCCCTCAATTCCTTGTTGGACCTGAAGCTCAGCTTCACCTCTTTGATCAGAATCTCCTATCAGGCCAATACTTCCTTCAATAATGAGCAATGCAGGATCAGCGATCTTCTGACGATGCTGAACGGCAAACCGGGCAAGATTCTGTTTTTCGATCTGCAGCATGTCACCTATCAGGAGCTTGACTTCCCCTTTACCGAAGAGAATGAGGAGTATCTTGCCGTCATTATCGACAGCAAGATTTCTCCCAATGCGATGCGTGAGGAAATCAACAGCAAACGCAAGGCCATTGAACGGGCATTTCTCAAGCTGAAGGAACTGAAGAGTGGAGGGTTCCTGCGGGATTTTCCTGAAAATGAACTCAGCGCCCGCGTGGTTCCCCTTGATGAGGAAGCACGGCATAATGCAGAGTATGTCCTGATGGAATCCCATCTGGCCAATGATGCGGCTTCCTTGCTGAATGCAAAGGATGCACCTCTCTACGGAAAGCTGATGAACCGGGTGCAGGCAGGTCTGCGCGACCTGTTGGAAGTCACCTGTCCAGAGGTCGATTGGCTTACCAAACGCGCTACCGAGCTTTCCGGGTGCCTTGGTTCGGTGCAGATCGCCAACGGCTTCAGCGGCAACATCATGGTCCTCTTGAGTAAACAAGCGCTTCCAAGTTATATTAGCCGTCTGGAGGATTACGAACACATTTTCGGCTTCCATCCAAGATGGTACCCGTATGCGGGCCACGAGGCAGCCAAGGTTGTGTTTCCTGAGCATAGATGAATATACTGCTGACAAATGATGATGGATACCAGAGTGAAGGGCTGAGGATTTTGTCCGAGGCTTTGACACGTGCAGGCCACCAGATTTGGATCTGTGCTCCTGCATCCGAACGCAGCGCCAGCAGCCACTCCATGACCTTGCGCGGAGAGATCACGATCACCGAATACGCACCGCAGCGGTATCATTGCAGCGGGACTCCGGCTGACTGCATCCTCTATGCTTCGAAAGGCAGAATATTCCCCATCCAACCCGACTTGGTCATTAGTGGTATCAACCACGGTTACAATATTTCCACCGACATCCTGTATTCAGGGACGGTTGGGGCTGCTCGGGAGGCGGCCTTGACCGGGCTCCACTCCATGGCGGTCAGTTGTTCCCGAAGCAAGGACGGCAGTTTTCCTTTTGCACGGGCAGCAGCCTTCGTGGTGGACCATCTGGACGAATTCTATCCCATGACCAGCAGTGAATGCATCATCAACATCAATGTACCCGGAGAGGGAAACGGCAAATGGAAAAGCGGGGTGCTCAGTTATCTAGAGTACCATGATGCCGTGGAGACGAAGCAGGAGCAGCAAACCCATTATTTCGACACCTCCTCAGTCCGGTTCGGTACCTCCGTGGTTCTGTCGTTGAAGGGCGGCATCCCTCCCGTACAGCGTTGCGATACGCTGGATACCGATTTCCAGGCCGTCCAACAGGGATATGTGAGTGTGACCGCTCTATCCATCCTCCCTCCGGTATATGCCAAGGTGCAGAAACAGCTGGATGCATTGAGCCAGGAGGCGTGTGATGGCTGAATGTTGGGAGGATAAATGCGCCAAATGCGGGATGTGTTGCCACGAGAAAGCCGTCTACGGCCGAAACCTGGTGATCGATCTCGACTCCTGGTGCGAATTCTTTGATCCTCACACCAAGCAATGCACCGTTTATGTAGAACGATTCGTACACGCAGAACGCTGTCGAAGGCTGACGTGGTGGCGAGCCATGTTCGCTTCCTATCTGCCTGACAGCTGTGCCTATGTCCAATGGGCCAAACAGAATCACCTCCGATTTGCAAAACCCCGGTTTCTCCGGTTTATCCACAGCAAAACCTGTCCTCCTGAAGATCCAGACGACCCTCTGTACCAAGTATTCCGAGCATAATCGGTTCGTGGCTTGACCCTTGGGGCCACGTGTTACTATCGTTGTCTATGAGGATTAGTATGGAACAGCACGTTATTTATTTGGATAACAATGCGACCACTGCGATGCATGAAGATGTCATCGAAGCGGTCCATCAGGCCAATCAGCTGTACGGTAATGCATCCAGCATGCATGCGTTTGGACGGGAGGCGGCCTTGGCCGTCGAGGAAAGCCGTCAAGCAGTTGCCCGCCTGATCGATTGCGACAGTTCCGCCATTGTATTCACCAGCGGTGCCAGTGAAGCAAACAACACCGTATTCAATATGTTTCGGGAGCGCATCGATCTTGGTGCGAAGCGCAACCGTATCGTCACCACTACCATCGAGCATCCTTCGATCAATGAGACCGTCAAGTATCTGAAGAAACTTGGATATCTTGTTGATGAGTGTCCGGTGGACAAAACCGGCATGGTTGATCTTGAGGTGCTCAAGACCTACCTGAATGAAGAGGTTGCCTTGGTTTCCGTCATGACCGGCAACAATGAGATCGGAACCATCCAGCCGATCGCCGAGATCGCCAAGCTCACCCATGCGGTGGGAGCTTACTTCCATACAGATGCCACTCAGGCGATCGGGAAGATTCCTGTTTCGATGCGGACGATGGATATCGATTATCTCAGCCTTTCCGCCCATAAGTTCTATGGACCGAAAGGCATCGGGGTGCTTGCCGTCCAGAAGAAGGTCCCCTTCAGCCCGCTTGTCCATGGAGGACATCAGGAAGGAGGAAGACGGGCAGGGACGTACAATACCGCTTCAATCGTCGGATTGGGCATTGCCGCAAAAATCGCCGAACGTGATCTTTCCAGCGAGCAAGAGAAGCTGTGGCATCTGCGCGAACTTCTCCGCAAGGGTATTGAGGAACGTATTCCCAATGTCGTGGTGAACGGGAATCAGGAACATTGCCTGCCCGGGACCCTTGATGTTTCCTTCCCCCATGCAGAGGGGGAGTCCATTCTCCTGTATCTCGACATGGAAGGAATCATGGTTTCCACCGGGAGTGCATGTGCAAGCGGGTCGCTTGAGCCCAGCTATGTGCTTTTGGCCTCCGGGGTGGATATTGAGCTGGCGCACGGCTCCATCCGTTTCAGCTTCGGCAGATTCAACACTGAGGAAGATGTTGTCTATGTTCTTGAGAAATTGCCGCCTATCATCAAGCGTTTAAGGGAGATGTCCACACGATGACCAATTTTATGAGTCAATGGGTCTACACCCCGGTGGTGAAGGACCATTTTATGAATCCCAGGAATACCTGGAAGGAAGATGAACAATTTGACGCCGATGGAATCGGCGAAGTCGGGTCCCTTGCCTGTGGCGACCAGATGCAGGTCATGATCAAGGTCAAGGATGACAAGATTGCGGATTTGCGTTGGTTGACCTACGGCTGCGCCTCGGCGATTGCAAGCACCTCGATGATGAGTGAGATGGCAATCGGTATGACCTTGGATGAGGCATATCATCTTTCGCCCTCCATGATCACTGATGCATTGGGCGGCTTACCCGAGCATAAGTTCCATTGTTCGGTACTCGGAGACAAGGCGCTTCGAGCCGCTATTGACGACTATCTTGCCAAAGCGGGTCGGGAAAACCCTTTCAAGAAGCAGGTGGCGACCGTCATCTGTGAGTGCAAGCAGGTTACCGATGTTCAGATTGAGGATTTGGTGAAATCGGGTCAGGCAAAGACGCTGGAACAGCTGCAGGAGTTCACCGAATATGGTACGGTATGCGGCAAATGCAAGCAGGCGGTCAGCGATCTGTTTGACGAGTACAAGCATATTTACAACGTTTAGATACTTTTCGGACGGAAAAACAACAAAGGCGGCCTTCCAGACCGCCTTTGTTGCGTCTTGCACTTATTGCTTGAATCCCAAGAGGACCAGATGTTTGGATATATGATGATCCAAGAGCTGGTGGTAGAGTTCCTCTTCTCCGATCAGAAGGTCGAAGAATGCATCCTTGAAGAGCTTGTTGCCCTGGGCATCCACATCCTCCAACAGATATCCGTAGGTGATATGCAGAAGTTGCCGTGCATTGTCATCATCAAGATACTGGACGAGCTGGGCGTCACCTACCATGGAGAGCGGTTTCACCGCATCCAGGTCGGTGGTCACATGATAGAAATGCTTGGCATCGGCGAAATGTATGAGAGCATGCTGGTGCATCGCCCGATATAAACCGGGGTCCTTCAGCGCAACCAGTCGGACGGCTTCCAGCCAATTGGTGCCTGCCGTCTTGACGTGGAAACTGCCTTTGATGACCTTTGCGAGGATCGGGAAGATGGAAAACTTGTCACTGCCTGAATGCACGCTGAGTCGATACCCGAATTGTTTCGCGATCGCAACATGCCAGGCAAGATCTTCCTCAAACAAGTGCAGGTCCCCCTTGTAATCGATTCCTTTTTGGAATTCCCCGATGAAACGCGGTGCGAGTGTCGAAACGACCACATTCCTCCGTTTCAGTTCCAAGGCGAGGAACAAATGGCTCTTCGGATCGGTGGGTGTGTCGGTTTCATCAATGGAAATCTCAAAGTCGATCGGTTTGTCCGCACCCTTGATGAATCGTTCATAGACCAGCTGGATGAAATCGAGCGCCTTGTGATAGGTCAGTACATCACGCATCAGGCTCTTTTCATCGAGCTTAAGGGAATTGTCCCCAACGGTGAATACTTTTTCCCGATACAGCTGCTCATACAGGGTCCGAAGGCTTGCATCAAGGCCGGCATACATTGCTTCCAGTTCCCCCGCCTTCAAGGTAATCACTGAATTGTCGATCTGCTCGGATGAGTCAAGAGTGATCATCGTTGCGCCCTGCTGCAGAGCCTTGGCGATATCATCGATCTTTTTCAGATGGTCCCCATCCGCCCCATAGCCTGAGGTATACCCTTCCTGGAAGACTGCATAGGCTGCCCGGTCTATGACATCATCGAACGTCCGGTTGGTGAAATTCAGTTCCCTGATGCTCTGTTGGGCGAAGATCGGGAAAACCGAGGTTCCTCGAAGTGCCTCTATATGGCCCGGCGTTGCTTCCCCCAACCGGTCACCCAATCCGATTGAAGGTCGTCTTGTCGTATTGGCCACCGGTTGGGTGTAGGGCAGATACCTGTTGAGGACCAATCGGTTGGCATGGTTGGTCGGACAGATCTTGCATCCATCCTCTTCCTCTCCTTCCAACTCATCGAATACCGGTCCGCCGCCCACGGCAACCAGATGGCGGGTTCGTCCATGCCGGACCAAAGCCAGGGTGCATTCTCCCAGATTGGTGACCGACCGTTCGTAGAGGTGGACCGCACCACCAAAACGTTTGTTCAGATTCTGTGTATCTATGGTTTGTTTCTCATATACTTCCATGGAATGTTCTCCTTGTCAGATGACATTGAATTCACTGCCTCCTATGAACTCCCTGAGCAGAGAGTCATGAGGAACCAGCGTATCGGGAATAGGATTCACATGCTCAAGAAAGCGTAATAATCGTCGGGCGGTTTCATATGCCGCTCCCGCCGAGGGTTTCACCATCTTGAGCAAGGGTTGGGCGTATGTGGTCAAGACGCCCAATTCATAATCGAGTGCACTGTTGATCATCACATCTGCATTGTTCTGATAGGGGAAAATGTACCGATCTTCCCCCCGTTGGACAGAAGGCCACATATTCAAGGTTGTTTCGGCATTGGTTCCCCGGGTACGATTATCGCGGACCATACGGCGGATGATCCGGTTGTCCGTTGTACTGATTCTGTTGTGGTCATCCAGATTCAACTGGGTGAGGGCCGAGATATAAACTCTGAAAAGGAGGTCCTTGTCCAATGAAGCAGTCAGGTTGGGATTCATTCCATGGATTCCCTCGATGACCAGCAGGGTGCGTTTATCCAGGCGTACCGCTTGCTCTTCGTAGGTTCGGGTGGAACTCTTGAAATCATAGATGGGAAGATGGATCGATTCCCCGGCAAAGAGCTTGGACAGATCCTCCTGGAATTTGGCGACATCCAAGGCCTCGAGAGCTTCAAGATCGGGCTTGCCGAACTCATCCTTGGGGGCTTGCTCAGGAGTGAGATAGTAGTTGTCCAAGGAGATTTTGATTGTTTTCTTTCCCAGCACCTGTAGTTGGATGCCCAGTTTATAGGCGAAGGTGGTCTTTCCCGAAGAGGATGGGCCTGCGATCAGAATGGCCTTCACGCTGCTGTGCAGATTGATCTGATCGGCGATGCTTGCAATTTTCTTCTGTTGCAGCGCCTCGGCCAGCCGGATGAATGACTCGATCGTATTTTGATTACCCATCTGGTTGAGTTGCCCGAGACTCTGGATGTTCAGGATGCTTCCCCAGGCTTTGTATTCCTTGAATACGGAAAACAGCAACGGATTGTCCACAAAGGGATCGAGGGAGGTGATGTTGTGTGAACGTGGATACCGCAACAGCATCCCCCGTTCCTGATATGGTTTGAGTTCCCAGACCTTCATCAAACCGGTTCTTCCCAAGAGCGGTTCATAGGAGATGTCAAGGTATCCTTCCAAGCGATACAGATCGACCTTCGGGTCGTTGCGGGTGGCAAGCAGGGCTGCCGTCTGTGCAAAATGATTCTCCTCGAAATAGAGCAGAGCCTTTTTATAGGGCAGGGTGATTTCCTCTATCGGAAGATTCTGTTCCACCAGCTGTTGCATCGCAGATGCGATGGCGAGGATGTCGCTGTGGTTCAGCGTCAACTCATCGTCGAAGCTGAAATAGTATCCATCGCCGAGCGAATGCCCGATCACCAACCTTCGGTTTGGATACAGCATAGAGACGGCAGCACAAAGCAGATAGCACAGGGAGTGCCGATAGATGCGCTTACCCATATCCCCGAACAACCTGACCGGTTCCACGGTGCAGTCGGCCACCAAGGCACGGGAACAGGAATGCAGTTCATGATTTACCAAGGCAGCCACATAGGGGTTTGTCTCATAGGGTGTGTCGACACAGTCCTCTACCACATGGGCGGCAATCAAGACATCCTCCACAGAGGACCCGATCGGCAGGAGTAGTTCTTGTTCGGCAAGTGTCACCTGAATTTGTTTCATACCTCAACTATACTCATAGGAAAGGCTGGGAACAAGAGAAAAGCGTTTTGTCCGATTCTATGGTATACTAATGAACTAAACCCAAAGCTTGATATTTTATTGACAGCAGCGTGAGAGGTAGGTACCCTTTGCATATGAAACAGAAGCATACGTTGGCGTTCCCTTATCGGCAACGCTCGATATTGCATATAGATGTCGACACTGAGACGTTCGAGGTCCTCGCGTTGGAGGAGGCCGAGTCGAAGGCATATCTGGGCGGCAGGTTGCTTGCCCTTTTCCTTTGGAACCGGTTTGCACGATATGACCAGTTGGATGAGAAACATTATGAGAGCGGAAATCCCGTGGTATTTGCCCCGGGTGCCGCTTCCGATACCCCGATGCCCTGTTGTACGGTCTGCAGTATAGTGACCAAGAGCCCGGTAACCGGGCGTTTGAGTGTGACCTGTGCTTCCACCCCATTCGCCCAGGGCTTGCTGGGGTGTGGATACAGTGCCCTGGTCATCACGGGTCGAAGCCGAAGACTGACCAGTTTTTCGGTTGCCGAAGGAGCGGTGGTTTTCAGCAATGCCGAGGCGTTTCATGATCTCTCAACCACTGAGGTGATGCATAGAATGCAAGCTCCCCATCTGGTGGTGGCAGGACCGGCCGGCGAGCATCTGGTAAGCCATGCATCCATAGTCGTTGACAATCAGAATCTTA
The DNA here is from genome assembly GCF_050256055.1 of Sphaerochaeta sp. Taxonomy (NCBI): domain Bacteria; kingdom Pseudomonadati; phylum Spirochaetota; class Spirochaetia; order Spirochaetales; family Sphaerochaetaceae; genus Sphaerochaeta; species Sphaerochaeta sp. The sequence continues at coordinate 18,764 of NZ_JBFWIJ010000005.1, forward strand.
CCCGTGGCGGGGTGGGGAAGGTCTTTGGGTTGAAGAATCTCAAGTATTTTACCCTATTCCCGCAGGCTACCGGCAGGGATTCCTATGATTCTGAACGTATGGGACTCTTGTCCCAGGCGTATCAGAAGGACATGCATACTGCAAAGTTGGGAAGAACGATAGCCCAAGAAGGGTCTATAGCTTTGCTCTCCTTGGCAAATAAGCATGGCTGGGCCGCCATTGATAATTATTCCATGCGGATGGACGGTCGGCTGTGGGGATTATGTCCGCGTACCGCCCCTGATGCAGAGCCTCCTGAGGATTCTGTATGCCCGCCTTGCATGCAACGCTCGACGCTTGACTTGGAAAGCGCCATGGCCCTTGGGTCAAATTTGGAGTTGTTTGACGGCCGGAGTGTACAGCAACTGGTGGTTCGGTGTCTGGAAAACGGTCTTGAGCCGGCAAGCGCCGGTTCCATTCTCTCCTGGGCCCGACACTGCCGGATGGACGGAAAATTGAGTTTCCTTCCCGATATGCAACGATCATCGGCAATGCTCTATCTTCGACTTCTCGATTCCATGGCATACCAGCGGGGTACCGGTGAACAGCTCTCCAAACCGTTTGTACAGTTGCTGGCAACCTATGGAGGGGAGGAGCATGCCTTTCATGTCGATGGTTTGGCACTTGCTCCCTATGATTATCGTGCTCTTCCTGTCCAGGCGTTGCTTACAAGCCTCGGCGATGACACGTTGGTGTATGCAGAACTGTTGTGGGGCAACCACTATCAGAGAGGCAACGAACGACGTCTGGCCGGCTGGGCATTGTATGTGCAGAAGGTAAGTTATGCAGCGCAGAGCTTGGGCTTGTGCACTTGGTTGCTGCTTCCTTCCTTTGCGCATCCTGTTCTGCACTTTCCCTGGTTCAAACGCAGGAAGCGGACCTTTGCAAGACTGGCTCTCTTAGCTTCCTTGAGTGAAGGGTACGAGTTGACGGCGCAAGACATGCAAGCATACGGGGCCAAGGCATTGGATTTGGAGCGGACGATCAATGGAAAGTTGACGGGAGTACAGGGGAGGTACGGTTCATTGCCTGATCAACTGCTGGTTGACGGCCGGAGCAATTATCGATCGTCGCAGGTTGTTCCCCTTGCCCGCTTACTTGATGCCTATTGGTCGCTCCTGCGGGTGAAATAATACGTACACCCTGCCACCGGATCTTCTTCCTGCAGTCGGTAGACCGATGCCTTCTGTGTTTCAAGCACTGCATATGTCGCTCCAAGGGTTGAACGCGGATAGGTTGGTGATCCGGGATTGATCAAAAGGATGCCTTCTTCGTTCAGGTAGATCCTTGGTACATGGGTGTGGGCGCTGATGAAGATGTCCCCAGGATGCATGTGCAATCCATAGGGGGAAGGATATCGGTCCCCGTGGGTCATGACCACCTCTCTCCCCTCCCATTGGAAACGTTGGATCAACGGGGGGAGGGTGATTCCCGCCTGATCGAAGGAATAGGACGTATCGCAATTGCCTTTCACCAGGATGCTTGGCGGGTCTTGGCTGAACAGTTCACGGAAGACTGGATCCTCGGTAGGGGTCAGATCCCCGGCAATCAGGATTGCTTGGGCATGTACCTGCCTTGCCCTCGATTGCAGCATGTGCAGGATGCGGTGATCGCCATGAATGTCGCCGGTAATGAGGAAGGATGAAGCCATCGGTATACAACTCCTGATTTTCATACATTCGGAGGAAAATGGTTCTTGTGATGTGCGCACAATGTTGCTATCATAATACGGGAATTATATAAAAATTAATACTAGGGGGTGGCCTATGTCTACCATCAGGGAACTGGCGTGCAGCGACGGGAAAAGCGTGTGGTACCGTGTCTGGATTCCTGAGGAACGCCAGATAGACGGGGTGCTGCTCATTCTCCATGGCATGGCAGAGCATAGCCTGCGATATACGCGATTCGCTGAGTTCCTGACCACAAAGGGCTTTGCCGTGTATGCCCCCGATCATCGCGGTCATGGGGAGACAGCCGTTCGGTCTGCAGAAACTCTTGGATGGTTCGCAGAACGCGAGGGCTGGCAACGAGTTGTTTCCGATGCTCATGAACTGACCAATGTCATTCTCAGCGAATTCCCGCGCAAGCCCCTGTTTTTGCTCGGCCACAGCATGGGTTCCTTTCTTGCCCGATCCTTGATGGTACAGCACTCCGATGTCTTCGACGGGATTATCATCATGGGCACCGGTGGATCCCAAGGCTTGCTTGGGAAAGTCGGCAAACTGCTTGCCCGCAGTCATGTAGCCAAGCATGGTTCAAAGTACCCGGATGAACTGCTCAACAAGATGAGTTTCGGGTCCTACAACAAGAAAATCACGAATCCGGAAACTCCTTTTGATTGGCTCAGCCACGATAAGGACGAGGTAAAGCAATACATCGAAGATCCTTTGTGCGGGTTTGTCTGTACCGCAAAATTCTTTGAGGATCTGTTGGATGGGGTGGAAATGGCCAATAATCGCCAGTTGGCGGAAAAACTCCCTGCTGATCTTTCGCTTCTGATCATCAGCGGTGCAGAGGATCCGGTAGGTGCGTATGGCAAAGCTGTCCAGAAGGTACATGACCTGTATCGAGGTTGCAGCATCTCCGACCTCACGCTTTCCTTGGTACCTGAGGCCCGGCATGAATTGCTGCAGGAGACCAGTAGGCTTGCCACGATGAAGTATCTCTATACGTGGATGAAGCAAAGGATCTGATGATGGCATTCTGGCCGGTTGTGCAAGGTAATCTCAAGCGATTGGGGCGGTTTCTCGCTACGGTTTTCCGACAGGCGATGAAGGATAATGTGATGAACTCCGCTTCCGGCATGGTGTATTCGACGTTGTTGGCGATCGTACCTGCCCTGACCTTCCTGTTTACGTTCTTCAAAGGGCTCGGGGTCCTGGAACCATTGACCAATTTCCTTTCCCAATGGTTGATGGATTTGGTAGGCACCCAAAGCGGAACGGAGTTAATGACGCTGCTCGACCATTATACCAGCAATGCAACCAGCTTGGGCGTGGTCGGCTTGATCTCGTTTTTGATCACGATGGTGCTTCTGATCAACAAGGTATGGACCATCATCAACCAGATTTACCGGTCTACCCGCAACCGAAACCCTCTGAAGCAATTTGCAGGTTTCATTACGTTTCTCATCGTAGCCAGTCTTCTGCTGGCCGCATATGTCAGTGTGCAATCATTGCTGGCTACCTGGTATCTGGACCTCATCGGGGTGACGATGTCCCGCTGGTCGGCTACCTTGAAGACCTTTGCACCGAGTCTGATCGTCATTCTCATTCTTTTTCTCTTGATTTACTTTGTTCCCAACACGAAGGTACGGTTCAACGCAGCATTGCTGGGGAGTCTGTTCGGCCTCTTGGTGATCACCGTCTTCAGCAAGTTCACTTCCTTGATCACGACCATGGCGACCAATTTCTCCGTCATCTACGGCAGTTTTGCTGCGATCTTCTTATTCTTGTTTTTCTGCTATGTATTCTGGACCACAGTATTTCTGAGTGTGGAACTGGCCTATGTGCACCAATTCCGCCCCGAGGCGGCAAGTTTCATCGGCCTTCCGCAGAGCCCGGCGCTCCAACTCTCGGAAGGGACGAACATCATGATGCTCATCGGAAGTAATTTCCGTTCAGGCAAGGGAGCAACCTCTTCCAAGGAGATGCTTGACCGCCTTGCCATCCCGCACAACCGGTTGCAAGGGTTCCTGGATTTGTTGACCGAGCTCGATTTCATCACCCCGACCAACAACAGCAAGACCAGTTTCATCCCTAAAAAACCTCTGGAGAATCTTCGTCTCCAGGATTTGGTGATGGGTTTGTACGGATTGGAGACGATGGATGAAGTCGAGCATGACACTGCTGGGGAAGCGGTCGCCCAGCAGGTACAGGAGCGGGGGGTGTCCTCCCTGGGGTCCTTGACGATAGAAAACCTGCTGCAGAGGATCTAACCGAGCGCTACATCAAGAATCATCATGATGGCAAAGCCGACCATCGTTCCGATGGTGGCGAAATGGGTGCCGCTGTGGTCGTTCTTTGATCCTTGGGCTTCTGGAATCAGTTCCTCCACCACCACGTAGATCATGGCTCCTGCGGCAAACGCCAGGGCATACGGCAAGATGGGTTGCATCCTGGTTACCAACCATGCGCCGAGAACCCCTGCGATCGGTTCAACGATGCCCGAGGCCTGTCCATACAGGAAACATTTGGTCCTGCTGAGGTTTTCCCTGCGCAGCGGAATGGAGACCGCAGCTCCTTCGGGCAGGTTCTGGATGCCGATGCCGATGGCAACGACGATTGCCGCCATCATGCTCTGGGTATCGGAAATCGCTGCCGAACCGATTGCGACGCCTACCGCCAATCCCTCGGGAATATTGTGCAGCGTAATGGCGAACACCAGCAAAATCGAGCGGCGCAGATGGGTGGGAATCCCTTCCGCTTCCCCAGGTTTCGAACCGATATGGGTATGCGGCAGCAAATGGTCGCTGAGCCAGAGAAAGGCTCCTCCAAGCAAGAACCCCACTGAGGCGACCACATAGGCAGGCAACGGACCTGACTTTGCCAACTCGATAGCTGGGTCGAGCAATGACCAAAAGGATGCAGCAATCATGATGCCGCTGGCAAACCCCAGCATGGTGTTCAGGACATGCGGCTTGATCGTCTTGAAGAAGAACACGAAGGCTGCTCCGATGGCAGTCATCGCCCAGGTACCCAAGGTGGCCAACAAGGCCAAGAGGATAGGATTATTGCTCATGTCGTTACAATACGTGGCCAAGTCGAGGCGGTCAAGATGAAAACTGCTTGCCTAGGAGCACTCACAAAGGCTATCGTGAAGATGGAGGCTCCCATGTTGTTAGATTCCACCACCCAACCCGTCGTCGATCCCTTGATCTGGCATTCGTTTCCTGATGAAACGGACGGCGTCCTGACCGATGAACGCTATCGGTGCGGCGACCTTGTCTGCACGTTGTTGAAAAACCCCGTCTGCAAAAGCGGCGAAGATCTGGTCAACATTCCCTATTCCATGGTGGCCCAGCGTGATGGAAAGACCATCCTTGCCGTTTCCCTGGAACAGGAAGACCTTCGTTCGCTCTCCTACAAACTGGGATGTTCCCTTCGGTCCTTGCAGGAGGATTACCAAACCAAGGGATATTACTCGGAATTGCGGGCATATCTTTACACCAATGAATACCGGGAGGATCTCGGTCTCTATGATGGGGGATTGGACCTGCAAAGTGTCAGAATCTTTTTGCTTGAAGCAGTCTGCGATACCTTCGATATTCTCGAAGAGCCGATTCAACTGAACGGATAACATCCCTTGTGCGGGATTACGTGACGTATTCCGCCTCTTGGATGTTCGGTATCCCCGCTTCGTCGAGGGATCAAATGGATATGGCAGTGGAATATCGACTGGCCTGCTGCTTCTCCGATGTTGATCCCGATATTGAAGGCCTCAATCGTGGGGTCGGATGCGACAAGCAGGTCTCGTACACTGTTCAGCAGCTGGCCGCAAGCCAGCTTCTCCTCGATGGTCAGCTCGAAATATGAGCTGACATGTCGTTTGGGGATGATCAAGCTGTGACCTTCGGTGACGGGAAATCCATCCTTGATTGCCACAGCCAGGGTATTCTCGAGAACGATTCGATCCTTTTCCATCGTGCAGAAGATGCAGCTTTCCATAGGCTAGAAGGTGAAGACAAAGTTCCCGCTCAGGGTGAGGGAGGAACCGGAATGGACCTGACTTTCGTTAAAGGGGAATATGATCACCTGGCTGTTGCGTTGCACTGCGGTGGGAAGCAACAGTCGGGTCTTGGTTTTTCCGACGACCAAGGTCGCCTCATTCGGCAATGCTGCGTCGCTCAGAACGGCTTTCACCATCACCCCATCCACTTCCAGGACGATCCTATCGCCCATGGCATATCCGGCTCCAAGGAAGTCCTCCATTCCCAGATTCAAGTCCACCAATGATCCCGCATACACAGTATCTACGGTGGTCGTAACAGCCTCAGTCCGATGAGCAACGGTTGCACACGAACTGAGCAACACGATAAGTATTCCTGCGATTCCCAACGATAATGGTTTCATTCATGACTCCTGATGCAAGACGAATGTACTCTTATGATACTCCAACAACCCCTCGGTGCGCATCCTGGACAACTCACTGGACATGGCACTTCGTTCTACACACAAGTAGTCGGCAAGCTGCTGTCGGTCGAAGGGAATGGTGAAGGTTCTGCTTCCGCGCTTTTTCGCTTCCTCACTCAGATAGGATAGCAGTTTTTCCCGAGTGCTTCGTTTGGTGATATGGTTGATCTTCTTCAGAAGTTCCATATTCTTGTGGGAGAGCAACTTTACCAGATTCTCGATCAGGCTCTGATGAAAGACGCAACCCTTCTGGCAAGTGGTGATGACTTGATGGATGTTGAGAAACAGGATGGTGGTCGGTTCGGTGGTAATCACGGCCACCTCACTTTTCACCTGGGTGCAGGCAATGGTCTCGGCAAAGCTGTCCCCAACCTCCAGGTTGGTCACCACCGTTCTGTTTCCCCAGAAATCGAAGCGGACGATATTTGCAGATCCCAAAAGTACAATCCCCAGTTCGTCGGTGTAGTCGCCTTCATCGATGATAGTGTAATCCTTGGGGAAGTCGGTCTTCCTGGATTTGAGGCAGGAGAGCAGGTGGGGAAGGTCCTGCGACTCTACCCGGTTGAACAATACTGATCGCTTCAGAATGTCATCTGTATCCATATACACCTATATCTGTTGGAAAAACAACATATCCTTCTTGGCCTTCATGCTAGCATAGACGATGTCGAATGACAATGGAGGAAGTGATGATCAGACAGATGATCCGTATCGATGAAGTGAAGTGCAATGGCTGCGGCCTATGCGTAGGGGCCTGCCAGGAAGGTGCCATCGGCCTAATCAATGGGAAAGCGGTGTTGCTGCGCGAGGATTACTGTGACGGTTTGGGCAATTGCCTGCCGGTCTGTCCTACTGGAGCCATTACCTTCGAGGAGCGGGAAGCTCCGGCATTCGACCATGCAGCAGTAGAGGCTTTCAGTTGTCCGGGCAGCCGGATCAAGGTGATGAAGCAAGCAGAACCCAAACCACAGGTTGAGGATCGGCCAACCAATACAACGAGTGAGCTCCGGCAATGGCCGGTACAGATCAAGCTCGCTGCACCGAACGCCGGATTCTTCAATGACTGTGATCTGTTGATTGCTGCGGACTGCACCGCGTACGCATTCGCCGATTTCCATCATACCTTTATCAGGAATCGTGTTGCCCTCATCGGGTGCCCCAAGCTGGATGCCGGTGATTATGCCGAGAAATTCACCGAGATTTTCTCGAACCATGACATTCGGAGCATTACGGTGGTCAAGATGGAAGTCCCCTGCTGCGGCGGACTCGACTATGCCGTCAAGCGTGCCATCGAAGCCAGTGGAAAGATCATCCCCTTGGCGGTAGTGACGCTTTCCACCGAAGGGGAGATACTTCGCTAATAGATCCAGGAGGCTGCAAACAACAGATTTGCAGCTGAGGAAGGAGACCCATCCCAATTGAAAAGATCAGTGGTATCGCCAAAACCGGAACTCAGGTAGGCCGAGAGTGAGAATCCTTCGAACACCGACCAACTGACTCCCCCGGTGACGTTCAGCGATCCATCCAAGGGAGAAATGATCGACTGGAAACGATAGGTAAGGCTGTTTGATGGGCTGTAGGTGACCTCAGGGTAGAGAAGCAGTGCGCAATTACTGTCGTTCTGGCTTTCCCATGACCAATTTCCAAATGGGCGGGACAGGAATTCCAGTCTAAGCCCGAGATTTTTGTCCCCGCTGAGTGTCATCAGATGATACAGCCCCCCGCTGATCATCCATGTCTCTTTTTCGATCGACCCTTGTTCGTTGAATCCGACAGAGGAAGAAAGATACCAGTCGGGGCCGATGTTTCCCTGGAGACTCACATACGGGGTATGGAGACGAGTGGGATCAGCCTTGGAAAGGAATCCTCCTTCCACCTTGGTCTGTCCGACTGTGGTGTAGAGGCGAAACCCGAAGCCAAGATCCTTTGCAGACATTGTTTTTGCCGGGAGTACAAGTGCCTCGGCAAAGCTGAAGAGACCCAGAGGATAGTTGATTGCTGCCAGATAACTGGTTTCGCTCCTGAGCTCGGCTTGGGTAAGGCTGACCGAAGTGGATGAACTGCCATAGATGACATCACCCGCATTGAACAGAATGCCGTCACCCCAACTCAGCCGTGTTTTTCCTGCAGTCAGGCGGAACGCGGGGAGCTTTGCCTTGAAATAGGCCTTTTGGAGCACATCGTCGATCGTGGAAGAGGAGGAAAGGGATGCGGTGCTCAGCACCACCTCCCCCCGGACATTTCCCTTGTTTTCTGATTTGAAGGACAAGTTGAGGTTCGGAAGCATGCCTACCGAGATTTTCTCGGTTGCCGGAGCATACCCAAGAGAGGCCAGCAGCTGCAGGTCGACCACCGGATTCGGTGCTGCCCCCAACGTCGCGAGTGAGAGAAAGACCAAGAGCAGGGAAACCATGATTTTTTTCGTTACCATGTCAGATTCTCCAGACTGAAGAGCTTGGCATCGAGGATTGGGTTGACCTGCAGTTCATCAAATTTCATCAATGTGGAGCTGTCCCGTTTCATTTTATCCTCAATCTTGGTCTCCTTGGGCAGGGTACGGTCGGCGACCACAAAGGTGGAAAGCACTTGCAATTCCTTCAGCAACCTTCCTTGGGCGGTTGAATACTGGGCCTTCCAGACTACGTACGTTTCTGTATCCACCCAGATTTTCTGGATCGGATAGGCTACCTGTCTACTTTTGGCCGTGAGCGTGAGTACATGGCAGTCATGGGTATTGTATGTCTCAGTACCGTCCAGCGTGACTGTATAGGAATCGAGGGTATTCTTCTCCTCGGTCATATCCTCATAGGAAAGGTCGGAGCCGAGTACTGACTGACGGAGTGCAGCCCCCTGAAGTCTGATCAACTCTTCTGCATCGGGATAGTAGAGATACAGACTGCCTTTGGTCCGGAGTATCTTCTGCCCCCTTTCTGCGATGCTGGTGAATTCGATCAAGGAATCGGAAGTGCCTCTCGACCATGCCTTGAAGGTGCTTTCCTTGGTCCCGAATCGGTCGGTGGTGAAGATGGATCCGGTGGCATAGGATGTGTCGAAGGTATTTGCTTCATCCATCTTGTTGATGATCTGTTCGGCGCTGATTGCAAAAAGGGATGCCGGCAGCAACAAACTCGTCACCAACACCAGCAGAAGGGAAATACGAAGCTTAGACATAACGCAATGCCTCCACAATTTGAATTTTCGAAGCTCTCCGAGATGGGATGAAGGTTGAAAGGGAAGCGATGATGATTGCATAGACCCAGACGAAGAAGGCGGTGAACCAACTTACCTGCGGATAGAGGATGGAGGAAACCTCCATGTCGATGCCGCTCATTGCCTCGGAGAAATTCAAGCCCATCCTGCTCATGACAAACACAATGATCACCCCTACGATGGTTCCCAACGTTGAGCCGGCGATGCTGATGAATGATCCTTCAAGGAGGAAGAGCTTGGTCAGCTCTTTGCCTTGCATACCCAAAGCCCCCATAGTGCCTATTTCACGCATCCGCTCATAGATGACCATCATCGTGGTGTTGATGATGACTGTACTGCCCAGGATGAAGAAGATGAAACCGATGACGTAATAGATGGCCTTGGCGAGAACAATCAGCGAATACATGGTATTCAGTTCATTCCAAGCCTTCGTCTCGGTTTCCAGCGACAAGGTATCCTCCAAAGCGGTCTTGACAGCCTTCGCCACTTCCTTCTCCTTGAAACCATCCTGGGTGAGCAGGAGAATTTCCTGGACTTGTCCTTCCATCCGCAGTAAATACTGTGCACGGTCGAGGGGAACATACAGGGTCTTTGCATTCAATGCCCCAACCGGGAACGATGCAATGCCGACGATTTGGAAGGTCATGGCATTCGAACCACGCAAGGCAGTGGACGTGAGCATGGTCACCTTGTCTCCCAGGCCCAACCCCAACTCGTTTGCCAACACCGAGCCGATGAGCATCTCATTTGCTCCGGCTTTGGGAAGTCGACCTTTGCTGACCAGTTTGTCGAAGTCTATGAAAGCCGTTTCGGTGGAAAAATCCACCCCTACGGCCAAGGCCCCATTGTTCTGCTCATGGAGGTAGAGGTTTACCGGGAAGTTGATGCGTTGTGTAACCGCCTTCACCCCGTCCACACTTGAAACAACCGGGAGGATTTGCTGAGCGTCAAGGCTCAGATGGAGCGGATTGTAGCGTTCGTATTTTGCGAACTGTGCATTGCGGATTCTGACCTGTCCTGTATAGAACGAGATGAGGTTGTGGGCCATATCCGACTGCATGCTGTCAACCAAGGCAAGCAGCAATACGATGCTCATGGCCGAGACGGCGATGGCTACAGCGGATAGGATGGAACGACGAAGGTTCCTGAATATATTGCGGAAAGCCACGACGGGCAGTTTGATCGTCATTACCTGCTCCTCCTATTGATGATGCAGACAGGTTGGAATGTCCAACTTCAATGCGCGCTTGATTGGGAGATATGCCACCAGCATGGACAGGATGATGCCGCTGAAAAAGGCCGTTACGGTTGCTTTCACGCTCCAGGCTCCCTTGAAGACACTTGAGATTCTATATCCCATATCCATGTCTCGGAGCATGAAACCCAAATCGATGCCTACATTGACCATGAACAAGTTGAGTAGGGACCCTAGGGCGATCCCGACCAACGAACCGAGCAGTCCGATGCCTCCCGCTTCAAAGAGGAAGGAAAGCAGAATGTGCCGATCTCTCATCCCCAAAGCGCGCATCATGCCCAGCTCCCGCATACGTTCATACATGGCCATCAGCATGGTATTGGAAACCCCTACCGCTGCGATGATGAAGACCAGGAAGAGAATCATGCCCGTCCCCCCACGTTTTGCACCGGCGATGGCAAGGTAATCTCGGGCAAGATCCTTCCAAGTATAGACCGTCAGGTCCCAATGATTGGCATCCAGCTGCTGTTGCAGGGTTTTTGCCGCCGTATCGACATCGGCTTGTTCGTCAAGCAGGATATCGATCGAAGTGACCGAACCATCCATGCCCAGATATTGGTTTGCCGCTTGCTTGTCCATCATCAGCAACGTACGGTTCACATTGGGATTGGGACAGTTGAGGATCCCTACGATCTGCATGTCGACAGCCTCGTAGAAACCTCCTTTTCCCCGGGTTACCAAGGTGACCCAATACCCTACCTTCGCTTTGATGTCCTCGGCGAACCAGCTGCCGATCAACAGGCCGTCCATCTCACCGGATTTGAGCAAACGTCCATCGACAAGCGTATCGCCATATCGATACACGGAAAAATCGTTGGCGGGGTCGATGGCCGTCACCTGGACGCTCATGTTTCCGTCCTCACCGAAGTCATCCTGGTAGAGGATCATGTCGGCATTGAAGGTGGTGCGCTCGGTTGCCTGCATTCCCTGTTGCTGCAGAAGCTGCAGGACTTGCCCGGGATTATCGATCGACGAATCCAGAGGGAGGAAGTGTCGGTCCTGCCAGTAATCCTTCTGGTAGATCCTGAGGGATGCGGTCTCATACCAGCGCAAGTTGCGCATAGATTCCCGATCAGCTCCAACCAGAATGGAATCGATGAGTATGTACATCATGAGCCCTGTTGCAATGGCAACGGCCGTGATGGCTGTCCTGCGTTTGTAGCGGGAGAGGTTCTTCACTGCCAATTGCAGGATGAATTTCATTGCTGTCTCCTTTCGTCACTGACAATCATCCCGTCATGCAGGCCGACGAGACGTGAAGCGTATTCCATGACCATCTTGTCGTGTGTGGAGAAGATGAAGGTGGTGCCGTACTTCTCATTCATTCGCTTCATCAACTTCAGAATTTCTTCGCCGGTTTTTGAATCCAGGTTGGCCGTCGGCTCGTCTGCGAGGATGATCTGCGGTTGTTTGATCAAAGCCCGGGCGATGGCGATGCGTTGCTGCTGCCCTCCGCTGAGCCGGTTGGGCCTACGGTTTTCCATACCTTCAAGGCCTACTTCCTTCAACACGGCATAGGTTCGGTCCTTGATCTCCTGCGCGGGGACATCAAGCAGAGAGAGCACGAAGGACACATTTTCGTACGCGGAGAGCACGGGTATCAAATTGTAGGTCTGGAAGATGAATCCCAGATTGTTGCGTCGGAAATCGGTCTTCTGGACCTTGTTCATATCGCTGATCGGAACGTTGTTGATGAAGATCTCCCCCTCGTCAATGGCATCGATGCACCCGATGAGATTCAGCAGCGTTGTTTTGCCCGAACCGGAAGGTCCTGCAATGGAAAGAAACTCCCCATCGTTCACATCCAAAGATACCTGTTTCAAGGCTCTGACGACGGTCTCTCCCGTTTTGTAGTTGCGTGATATCTTTTCTACTCTGATCATTCCTGTTCTTCCTTTTCCTCCGCCAGGTTGCGTTGGTGTTTGAGTTCTTCGATCTGTTGGAGCGCTGCGGTTCCCATGACTGAGCCGAAATCCATTTTCTCCAGGATGGATGCAGGCATGAGCATCATGGAATTGTTCTGCCTGATTCCTTCGTACACCATATTCATCGAGCGAAGCTGGAGTGCGATCGGATCACTTGCATACTGGGAGGAAGCCTCCCTGAATTTCTTGGCGATTTCCACTTCGGCTGCCCCGAGAATGATGCGCGATTCCTTCTCCCGTTCCGCCTGTGCCTGTTTGGAAAGGGAATCTTCCAATTCCTTGGGAATGATGATATCGGTTATTTCCACCGACAGGATGGTCACTCCCCACGGATTTGTTTTTGCATCAAGGGCCTGCTGGATTTCCCTGCCCAAATCCTCTCGTTCGCTGAGCAGGCTGGTCAAAGGATGCTTCCCAATCGAATCCCGAAGGGCGGTCTGAGCGGAGAGTATGACGGCTTCCGTATAATCCTCCACCTCTAGGATTGCTTTCTTGGCATCCCAGATCATCCAGAATGCAAGCGCATCGACATGCACCGGCACCGTGTCCTTGGTCAGGGTTTTTTCCGCACTGAAATCAGTGGCCCGGATACGCATGTCGATGAATTCGGCGATACGGTCGACCAACGGGATGAGGAAACAAAGTCCGGGACCTCTGACCGTATGGAACTTGCCCAGCCTGAGGACAATGACCTTGTCCCAGTGATAGACCAATTGGAAAGAGGAGGAGAGAAGCAATCCCACTGTGGAAAGCGCAGCCATCGGGTAGAGGTAATAGGAAAGACCTCCGACAATACCGACCCACAACAACAGGATGAGCCCCATTACGGTCGCCCAGAGCGGGAACAGGGCGATGATCACGGCGGCGACCAAGCTTGCCGTGCTGACCGTAGCCAATGCGGTGGCGGGCATTACAGGATAGATCGCAAGTTCCACGATCCATCCTGCCGCCAGAAAGAGTGCGAGGCAGAAGAACGACAACGCACCGTAGCTGAAGTCACGGGCGAGCACAAACCCCTTCATGTTTTTGATCCGTTCGATTTTTCTGTGGTACAGGTTCATGATGATTCCCCTTTTGCGGCCAGATCGCTGATGGCTTGTTGGATTTCCTCCACATTGAAACCATAGGATGAGGCCTTGGTTAGATATTCCTTGGTGATCTGTGCGAGGATTCGTTCGCGTTCAATGCTGTCGATGGTGATGTGTTTGTCGCTGATGAAGGTTCCCGAGCCTTGTTGGGTTACGACGATGTTTCTGATTTCCATCTCTGCATATGCTCTGGCAACCGTATTGGGATTGATGCTTAGGTCCACGGCTAGACTGCGGACGGTCGGCAGTTGTGCGCCTTCCTCCAATCTTCCGTCGGCGATGGCCATCTCCACCTGCAGAATGATCTGCTTGTAGAAGGGAACCCCGCTTTTCACATCCAAACTGAATTCCAATTTCGGCTCCGTTTTCGGTTTTGCCACGGTTCTCCTCACTTCCTTGTATTATTGTACTGGTGTATTAGTACAATGTCAACAAATCCTTTTGTCTGTTTATGACGAAACAGGGCTGCTCAGGAAAAGCAGCCCTGTCACAGATAAAACAACAATCGGTCAGGAATGTTTGATGAAGGTTCCGTCGTTCAATTCTTTTTGGGCGAGCAGCAACTCTTCGCGCGTATTCATGACAATGGGTCCGGCCCAGGCGATGGGTTCACCCAATCCTTTGGCGGCGTGAAGGAAAAAGCGGGCTCCTTCATCCAAGCTCCTCAGTTGCAGGGTATCTCCTTCGCCGAAGAGGATCGCCCGATGATATGGGACCTGTTGGCCGTCGGTCTCTACTGAGCCTCTGACCAGATAGATGAACAGCGTGTCCTGCGCATCCAGTTCAAGGCTCCAGGTGACATTGGGTTCCAAGCTGACGTCAAGATAGAGGGTCTTGACGTATGCACCTTGAACAGGACCGCTGACCTGCTGGTATGTCCCGCTGATGATGCGGACTTGGGAACCCGGGTTTTCAATCATCGGAATCTCTGCAGCCCGGATATCCCGATAGGCAGGTTCGGTCATCTTGTCTTTTTGGGGAAGGTTGAGCCACAGCTGGGTTCCCAGCATCCGTGGGCTTTCCTGGGGCATTTCCTGATGGATGATTCCGCTGCCTGCGGTCATCCATTGGCAGCAGCCGTCATTGATCGTCCCCCTGTTGCCCAGGCTGTCCCCGTGTTCTATCATTCCTTCGATCAGATAGGTGACCGTCTCAATGCCCCGATGGGGATGCCAGGGAAATCCTTTGACATAGTCTTCGCTCTCGGTTGCATCGAATGCATCAAGCATCAGAAATGGATCGAAGTCCTTGACATCCTGACGTCCGATGACCCGCACCAACTTGACTCCGGCTCCGTCATATTGTACCAAGCCCCCGGTGATCCGTTTGATCGGTTTCTTCTGCATGGTTCCTCCATGGACAAGAGAACACCCGCTTCATGAGGAAGCGGGTGATACAGTTTCTGTTACAGCACCAAGGTCGGGGGTGCGTACGTCCTTGCCATCAGTTCCTGGTTCAGCATGAACAGCCCACGGCTGTCCTGACCGAACACATCGAACTTCTGGATATTTTCCTGGGCATTGGTTTCCTCTTCTCCCTGTTCCTTGATGAACCAGTCGAGAAATTGCTGGGTACGGAAATCCTTGAGCCTGACGGCTTCCTCATAGATGGTATTGATCGAGGCGGTCACGAATTCTTCGTGTCTGAGGGCTTCAACCAGCGGTTCCTTATAATTCTGATATGTCTGGGAGGGATCTGCAATGGACCCGAAGGTGACCTTTGCTGCATTGTTCACAAGATACTGGCGCATCAGAAGCGCATGGTCGCGCTCTTCCTGTGCCTGGACCTTGAACCAGTTTTCATACCCCAATAGTCCATTCTGCGCATAATACGTGGCCATATCCAGGTAGAGATACGCGGAAAAAAATTCCTTGTTTATTTGCTCATTGATCAAATCAGCTATTTTCTGTGCAAGCATTTGGTTTTCTCCTTTCTTGGCAATGTTGCTACACTCAGTATACTAATAAGAATCGTTCTCAGCAATGGGAAATGTTCAGCAGTCCGTACAACTTTGATATTTCTGGAAAAAACTTGACGGCACATATAGCCGATGGTAGAGTAAGTAAAAACGATTGGTTAGGCTGTTTGGCTTTTGATAATGCGTTAACGTTAACGCATGAAAATATGAAGGAGGCTATCTATGAAAAAGATGCTCGTGGTAGGAATGGTACTGCTCATCGCTATGAACATGGCTTTCGCAGCAGGAAGTGCGGAAACTACGTCCAGCAAAGGGATGATCGGGGTTGTCATGCCCACCAGATCGGAGGAGCGCTGGAACAAGGATGGAGCGGCGGTCAAGACCGGTTTGGAGAAGCTCGGCTACAAGGTCGACCTGCAGTTCTCTGACGACGATATTCCCACCCAGGTTCGCCAGATTGAGGACCTGATCACCAAGGATGCGAAAGTGCTCGTCATCGCTTCGATCGATGGATCGGCGCTCAGTGATGTTCTGGCCAAGGCTGCTGAAGCGAAAATCCCCGTCATCGCCTACGACCGCTTGATCATGAAGTCGCCGAATGTCGATTATTATCTGTCGTTCGACAACTATGCCGTCGGCCAGCAGATGGGCGACATCCTCATCAAGGGGATGAACTTGGATAATCCCAAGAAAAAGCTGCTGTTGATCGAACTGTTCGGTGGATCCCCGGACGACAACAATGCTTACAAGTTCTATGATGGTGCCATGGATAGGCTCAAGCCCTATTTTGCAAACGGCACCCTCAAGATCGGTTCAGGCCAGCAGGGCATGGATACGGTGGGAACCTTGCGTTGGAGCAATGAACTTGCCATGTCCAGGATGGAGAACCTCCTTTCCGCTCATTACACCAACCAGACACTCGATGGAATTCTTTCCCCCTATGATCCGATCAGTCTCTCCACGCTTGAAGCGTGCAAAGCCGTCGGTTATGGTACAGCAGGAAAGCCGTTGCCGGTGGTCGGTGGTCAGGACTGTATCGTCGCTTCCTGCAAATCGATTCTTGCCGGTGAACAGTATGCAACCGTCCTGAAGGATACCCGTGTACTCGGACAGGCTACCGTTGAACTCGTTGACACCATCATGCGTGGAGAGACCCCCAAGGGGTTGGATACCACCAGCTACAACAACGATTCCATCAAGAACGGCAAGCCGTACATCGTTCCCTCCGTACTGCTGAAGTCCGTCATCGTCACCAAGGACAACCTGAAAGCTGAAGTAGTCGATACCGGCTATCATACTGCCGCCGAAGTTGGACTGTAATTGCATTTGTCCGGCTTCCTGGTGAAGCCGGAATTGTATCGCATGATCGCGAACCCGGTGCCATCTGCCTGCGGCTGAAATGGAATCGGGTTCCGGTCTGTATAATGAGGGACATATATGCCAAACAAATCCATTCTGCTGTCGATGAAGCATATTACCAAGACATTTCCAGGCGTGAAAGCACTTGATGACGTCAGCTTGGATGTCAGCACTCGTGAGATTCATGCCTTGGTCGGGGAGAACGGCGCCGGAAAATCAACGTTGATGAAGGTTCTTTCCGGTGTATATCCATATGGAACCTATGATGGGGAAATCTCATTCGAAGGCAAACGATGTGCGTTCTCCAATATCAAGCAAAGTGAACAAGCGGGAATTGTCATCATCCATCAGGAATTGGCGTTGAGTCCCTATCTCTCCATAGCGGAGAATATGTTCATCGGTGACGAACGGGCGAAATTCAATATCATCAACTGGGACAAGACCCGTGAAGATGCATTGAAATACATGGAGCGTGTAGGCCTGCATGAGAACCCCAATATCCCAGTGAACAAACTGGGTGTGGGCAAGCAGCAAATGGTCGAGATTGCTAAAGCCCTGGCCAAGCATGCCAAATTATTGATTCTCGACGAACCCACTTCTGCCCTCAATGAAAAAGACAGCAGACATTTGCTTGAGATCCTCAAGGAACTCCGTGACAAGAGCAATATTTCCTCCGTGTTGATCTCCCACAAGCTCAATGAAGTCGCTGCCGTCGCTGATTCCATTACGATCCTGAGAGATGGGAAAACCATCGAGACTTTGGATGTTGAGCGAATGAACGGCGAGGCTGTGTCAATCGGAGAAGAGCGCATCATCAAGGGGATGGTTGGTCGGGAGATAACCGAGATGTTTCCCAAGCGCAGCAATCCCATCGGCACTGTTCTTTTTGAGATCAAGGACTGGACGGTCCATAATCCTGATAATCCGGAACGAAAGAAACTTGATGGGGTGAGCATCACCGTCCGAGCCGGAGAAGTCGTCGGCTTGGCTGGTTTGGTCGGAGCCGGTCGTACGGAATTGGCTATGAGCGTGTTCGGCAAGGCATATGGTGAGAACATCACCGGCCAAACGCTGATCGAAGGTACTCCGGTCGATATCAGCACCATTCCCAAAGCCATCGCACACGGTGTCGCCTATGTCCCTGAGGACCGAAAGGAACTGGGACTGGTGATGATTCAGAGCGTCAAGGAAAATACAACGATCGCCAAACTGAAGAAAATTGCCAAGATGTCGGTGGTAAATGATCATGAAGAGAACATTGTGGCCGAGGACTTCTGCAAGCGGCTCAATACGAAAACACCGACGATTCTCCAGATGACGGGGAATCTTTCGGGTGGCAACCAACAGAAGGTCGTATTGTCGAAATGGTTGTTCACCGATCCGAGGATCCTGATCCTCGACGAACCCACCCGAGGCATCGATGTAGGGGCGAAGCATGAAATCTATACGATCATCAATTCGCTTGCTGCACAGGGCATGGCATGTCTGCTGATTTCCAGCGAAATGCCGGAGATCATTGGAATGAGCGATCGGATCTATGTAATGAGCGAGGGCAAAATTACCGCAGAACTTTCGGGAAAGACAGCAACCCAAGAGGAAATCATGCGGAATATCCTGAACAATTGAGGAAACCCAATACATACTTGACTGAGTGCATACGATAAGGAGAGCGGGATGAGTGGCTTGATTGCAATTTTGAAAAAGAATGTGAGGCAATACATGATGGTCATCGCCTTGGCCGTGGCGATGGTCGCTTTCGGACTGCTGACCGATGGCATTTTTTTCAGGCCGGTGAATTTGACGAATCTGGTGCTGCAGAACAGCTATGTTCTGATTCTTGCCGTCGGCATGTTGCTGTGTACCTTGACGGGAAACGTTGACCTCTCTGTCGGATCCATTGTCTGTTTCATCGGAGCCCTGTGTGGTGTCATGATGGTGGATCTGCAGTGGAATCCGTATGTAGCAATGTTGGTTGCACTTCTTGTCGGTGCGTTGATCGGTATGTGGCAAGGTTTCTGGATTGCCTTCATAAACGTTCCCCCGTTCATCGCCACACTGGCCGGCATGCTGGTTTTCCGTGGGTTGGGACAGGTGATCATGAAAGGGCAGACGAAAGCTCCCTTCCCCAAGGAATTCCAGTTGATCTCATCGGGATATATCTCCGATCCGTTCGGCGGAGCGGTGATCGGTACGACGCACTTCCATGTTTTTACTGTATTGATCGGCTTTCTTATCGTTGCCCTGATCATCTTCAGTGAGATCCAAAAGCGGAACAAGCAGAAGCAATATGATTTTGACCTGCTTCCTACGGGAATCTGGCTAGCCAAAGTGATCTTCATTGCCACCGTTCTCGTTGCGTTCACGGTTGTATTCGCCGTATACAAAGGGTTCCCCAATATCCTGATCCTATTGGGCATTTTAGTCATCGGATATCAGTTTGTTGCTTCCAAGACGGTGCAGGGACGCCATATCTATGCGCTGGGGGGAAACAGGAAAGCAGCCGAGCTGTCCGGGGTCAAGGTTAAATGGGTGATGTTCTGGATCTATACCAATATGGCGATTCTGGCTGCCGTTGCTGCAATGGTGTTTACGGCGCGTCTGAACTCGGCTACACCGAAGGCCGGACAAAACTTTGAAATGGATGCCATTGCCGCCTGTTATGTCGGAGGGTCGGCCGTCTCCGGCGGAGTGGGGACGATCATCGGGGCTGTCGTAGGCGGTTTGTTCATCGGAGTGTTGAACAACGGTATGTCGATCATCGGCATCAGCACCGACTGGCAGCAGGCGATCAAGGGTTTTGTCCTGCTTGCAGCCGTGGCATTCGATCTGTATTCGAAATCGAGGTCATCAAAGGGTGCATGATGCAAGAAAGTCCGTGAGGTTGCATCAAGAGGGAGTGGCCATCGCTTGCCGAGAAGGTCGCAAAGGAAGATGGTGTTGAATCGATGAAGCAGAAGCAGTACACTGCATGCCATCATGAAGCCGCGTGTACATAAAAGCTGGCAACCCAATCATCTTCTGTTGGTAGGGTTTGCAATCATCATTTTCCTAGGCTCTGTACTGCTCAGCCTCCCTTTTGCCCATAATGAGGGCATCCATCTACCGTATGTGGATGCCCTGTTCATTTCAACCAGTGCAGTCTGCGTAACGGGATTGGTGACTGTTGATGTAGCCCAGACCTTTACCTTGTTCGGCAGAACCGTCATTGCTCTGTTGATTGTACTGGGTGGATTGGGATTTGCTTCAATCGTCATTTCCTTCAGCCTCCTTTTTCGGATGAACATCGGTATTTCCCAGCGCTCCTTCATCAAGGAAGCGTACAACCTGTCCTCGCTGAAGGGGACCTTGATGATCGTTCGCTCCGTGGTGGTCGCCGCCATTCTGTTCCAAGGGATCGGGACCTGTATTGAGTATTTTATTTTCCGTACATCCTATGGTCCTTTGGATGCTCTCGGTCATGCAGTCTTCAATTCGATTTCTGCATTCAATAATGCAGGTTTCGATCTGATGGGCAAGTACAGGAGCCTTACGGAATACCGCAACAATATTGCGATGAACCTGACAACGGCCTTGCTTATCATTCTCGGCGGCAGCGGTTTTTTTGTGCTTGCCGATATCGCCCGAAATCGCAGATGGGCAAAATTGGCCATGCATACACGAATCGTAGTGTTGATGAATGCCATCCTAATCCTGTTCGGGATGGTGTTCTTCGTTCTTTCCGACCGCCTTGATTGGCTTTCCGCATTTTTTCAGAGTGTTTCCGCACGAACGGCTGGATTCAATACCGTTGATATCGCTTCCCTCAGCCAAGCCAGTCTGATGATCCTCATGATTCTGATGTTCATCGGAGCTTCTCCGGGATCGACCGGCGGCGGTATCAAGACCACCACCACCTTTGCTCTGTTTCTCAGTCTTGGATCACTCATGTTCCGCCGTGAACCGGCAGCATTCAAGCGGAAAGTGGGCAGTGAAAGTATTCTCAAGGCATTTCAGGTCCTACTGCTCTCATTGTTGCTGGTGTTTGTGGGGAGTCTGCTAATTTTGAAGGTGGAAGGGGATCATTTTCCCTTCATGGCTGTTCTCTTTGAGACAGTATCGGCATTTGCGACTGTTGGACTTTCCACAGGAATCACTCCGACACTCTCCTTGCTGTCCAAGCTGGTACTCATCTGCATTATGTTCGCCGGCAGGGTGGGACCGATCACGATTGCAACCAGCCTAAAGGCAAAACCATCCTCTTTGACGCATGTCGAGGAACAAGTATTCATCGGATGATGGGAGAAATACACCTATGAAAAAAGAATTCGACCCCAATGCGTTCGGTATCATTGGACTTGGACGTTTCGGCCTTTCCCTCGCCTTGGAGCTGACCAAGGCAGGCAAGCAAGTCATTGTCCTGGAGATCGAGGCGGAAAAACTCGATGCAGTCAAGGACCAGATTGACACCATCTATCCGGTGAATGCCATCACTCCTGCAGTACTCAACGAATCGGGCATTTCTCATTGCCACACCGTCATTGTCTGCATCGGAAAGGATATCGAATCGAACATCCTGGTGACGATGAGTCTGATCGAGCTCGGCATCCCCCGTGTCATTGCCAAAGCCACCAGCCCGAACCATGGCAAGGTACTCGAGCGTATCGGAGCCGAGGCCGTCTTCCCCGAAGTGGAAATGGGAGCCCGCCTGGCGCATTCGCTGGTATCCACCGGGACACTGGAATTTCTGGAACTCTGCGACGATTTCTCCATCGCCAATATATCCCTCTCCTCTGTCTTTGCCAATCAAACAGTAGAGGTGTTGAATCTGCGAAGACGGTTTCATCTGAACATCATCGTGGTCATCCGCAAGGAGAAGGCGATCACGGAGATTGTACCCGATCTGACTTTGCTTGAAGATGATGTTCTGGTGGTCGGCGGGACCAACGAAGCAATCAAGAAATTCGAGCAGGCCAACGAAGCTTAGCCGATGGTTTGTTTTTCTGAAACCAGATCCTTTGCGAACGACCAATACTCGTACCCATTTTCAGCTATGCTCTGAAATTCTGCATCGCTGAGGGTACGGATGAGTCTTGCCGGAGAGCCCATGATCAGCGAGCGGGGAGGGAAGGTCTTGTGTTCCGTCACCAGGGAGCCCGCACCAACCAAGGATTGGCTTCCGATACGGCTTCCGTCCAGGATGATGGACCCCATTCCGATCAGACAATCATCTTCAATAGTGCAACCATGCAGTATGGCACCATGGCCTACCGTACAACGCTTTCCAATGACCAGGCCCTGATGTTTGGTCACATGCAGGACGGCGTTGTCCTGTATATTGGTCTGCTCCATCACCAAGATGGAATTCACATCGGCACGAAGTGTGGCGTGAAACCAGATGGAGACGCCGCGTTCCAAGGTGACATCCCCGATGACATCAGCGGTAGGGGCAAGATAGCAATCATCGGCTATGCGGGGAGTGGTCTGGTTGAGGGTGTACTGCATGCAAGGCTCCTATAGGTACTGGTCTGCCAGCCAATTATTCCAAGAAACTTTGTTCGTTGCAATGCATACATGCGTTAGGAGAGGTTCCGCTTCAGGCAGGTGATCGCGACAGTTTCAAGATGGCTTTCAGAGAGCAGTACATCAAATTCCTGCTGCAGATACTGCATTTCCGGTTTTGCCACCGAACAATGCTTCGCCATGGTCGTCTGCGCAAGCTCCGTTCTCATGAATATACGAAACAGGAAGGTGAGAACTCCTGGGCTCAGATCCATCCAGATGAGTTTTCTTGGTCTGGGAGTAATGCCGACCGATCGCAGGACCTTCCTGCTTTCCTGGATGCCGTCGACCATGCGCCTGACATCGGATCTGGAATGGCCCAGTGCAACGTTGTCGCAATCGAACCCATACAATGCGTTAGCAATGTTGGTGACCAGTCCCACATGGGTTTTCTGCCAGGCATCCATATGCTTGGACCATACCGATGGGATTCCGGCCCTGCAAAACAGTTTGATCAGGATTTTTACCCGTTTGGTTTTGGTTTGACTGTATTCGCCGAAGGTTGTCGTCTGGAAGATACGTTGCATCCCTTTTGCGATGAAGTACGACACCGTTGCATTCTTTCGTTCGCCACCGGCAGCAGGAAATCCGATCATCAGGCGTTGCGGTCCCACCGCTTGCGCCCAGGATTCATATCCTCCGGCTGTATTGACGACAAATACGATATTCGGAGAATTATTTCGGGACAATACGGGAAGAATTGCATCCACTTGCGTTCTCTGCATGGTTACGATGAGGTAATCATAGCGATCGTCAGGTCGCAGAACGTCGATCACGGCAACAGAAACCTGTTCGATCTTCCGGGATTTGGGTTGTACGAGCACAATCCCCTGTTCCTTGATCTGCCGATACCGAGTGCTTCGTGCCAGGACGGTCACCTCGTTGCCGGCTTGTGCAAGTTTGCCAGCAAAAATACTGCCGATGACCCCGGCCCCATACATCAGAATCCTCATGGATCAATCCATCCCTTTCCCCGAACCTTCAAAAACAAGGGTATCCCCACAAGATAGGTACTCCATATTGGGCAACCTTGCTGCAAGATAGGTATAGGCCCGCTTGCCTGTGCAATGACAGGTATGGAATTGTACATGCGGATAATCCGCCAATTGATGGGCAATTGCATCCAGCACGTCTCGACCCACAGTTTTCCTGAATAGAGGATTATACAGATGATACCCCCCGATACAGTGAGTGGGGCCGAATGTTTTGCCTTTTCGCATGATGTCCACAATACCGGAGTGTCCGCAACCAAGAACCAGAACGGTGACATCCTCACAAATCACCAAATTTTGTTCATGTCGGAAGGAGTCTGTTCGTCCATTTTCATAGAGAGAATCATTTGCATCGGAATGGGTGAGACTGTCGGATTGCTCAACGGTAAAAAGCCTGAGTTCATCATCGATGACGGTATCCCCATCCAACAACACGATTCGTGGATGGTTCTTGAGGGAAGGGTCCAATCCGACCGGTATTTTTATGCCGAGCAGCTTGCTGGAATGCTTTTCAAAAGCGCTCCGCTGGACATATACGGTTGCCTGCGTGTTGACCTCCAAAAAGTGTCTGAGCGCACCACCATGGTCGTAATGTCCGTGGGAAATGATGACGGTGTCAACGAGTGAGAGATCAATATGCATGCGTTCTGCGTTCTCAAACAGGGTATCATCCGGGCCAACATCAAATAAAATCACATGATTTCTCGTTTTGATATGGAGTGCAAGGCCATGTTTCGGCTTCATCGCACCTTGCCCTTGATTCTCAACCAATGCGGTTATCTTCACGTCGCACTCCTTGCGATGCAATTGCATATTTGTCACGAAATGAGAACCTGAGTAATACAAATTAGTACTTGTATCGTTTTTGTATTCTAGCAAGCAATTTCCCTGTTGCAAAGGTTTGTATCGGAATCACGGTGTTTTGTACGGGGTACGGTTCGAGTGAATAAAAAATTGCGAATGACTTGCAAATTTATCATACCTTCACTATCTTGTACCTACCATTCCAGGAGGAACCCATGCGTATACGAATGCTGTTCAGTCTTGTGCTCCTGTCCAGCACAGCCTTGCTTTTCGGACAAGGGTCCAGTGAGAACAAAACAGTTTCAAATCTTCCCATCGTGGCGGTAAGCATTCTGCCCCAGGCATATTTCATTGATCAATTGGCCAAGGACAGCGTACAGACGGTGGTACTGGTCACCGAAGGTCAGGATCCTCATTCCTATGAACCAACCCCATCACAAATGGCTGCACTTTCCAAGGCGAAGCTTTGGATACTCAGCGGAACTGACTTTGAACATTCTCTCGTGGATAAGGTGGCCGCCCTCTATCCAAACCTCACCATAGTCGACGGAACAAGGAACATGGAGCTGCGCAGCCTCGAGGAACATGATCATCAAAGCGGTGAATCCGATTCCGGAGCACAGGGTTTGAACATCGATCGTCATACCTGGTTGGGGTGGTCACAGTCAAAAATCCTGTTGGAGAATACCAAGCAGGCCTTGATCGATGTCCTTTCTCTTCCCTCTGCTTTGCTGAACCAACGAAGCGAAGCATTCAGTAAGCAAATTGACCAGACTTTTTCCGCCCTGCAGCAACAGTTGCAGCCCATGGCAGGTTCGACCATCTTCGTCTATCATCCATCCTTCGGATACTTCCTCGATTCGTTCTCGTTGAAGCAGGAAGCAGTGGAAACCGGAGGAAAGGAACCCACAGCCAGGGATTTGACACGTTTGATCGAGCAGGCGAAGGTGGATGGTGTCAAAACCATATTCGTCCAGAAGCAGTTTCCCGTATCCAGCGCACAGACGGTGGCAAAGGCGGTGGGGGCGACTGTAGTCGCACTCGACCCGCTCGCCTATGATTGGCTGGCGAACATCCAACAGATGGGTGAAGCACTGCTCGGCTCGGGGGGTGTACATGAGTAAACAGGCGGTTGCGCTCCAGTTTTCCTCTGTTTCCTTTTCCTATCCATCCTTAACGGTCCTCGAGGATGTGACCTTCCATTTTCATGAAGGGGAATTCATTGCCTTGGTGGGGCCGAACGGCAGCGGGAAAACCACCTTGCTTAAACTTATTCTCGGTCTGGAAGCACCTGCCAACGGATCGGTTGCCTTGCTCGGACAGAGCCCGAAGAAAAGTCGTGCATTAGTCGGGTATGTTCCCCAACATGCTTCGTACGACCCAAGTTTTCCCATCTCTGTTTTGGAGGTGGTGCGGATGGGACTGGTGGAA
The DNA here is from genome assembly GCF_050256055.1 of Sphaerochaeta sp. Classification (NCBI taxonomy): domain Bacteria; kingdom Pseudomonadati; phylum Spirochaetota; class Spirochaetia; order Spirochaetales; family Sphaerochaetaceae; genus Sphaerochaeta; species Sphaerochaeta sp. The sequence goes on from NZ_JBFWIJ010000005.1 coordinate 44,454, forward strand.
GCACAAGGACGCAGTGCCGCCCGCATAGCAAATGAACTTGCATTGGATGCCCTCAGACAGGTGGAATTGGCAGACCTTGCCGATCGGCCTTACCGTGCATTGAGCGGCGGGCAGAGACGGCGGGTATTGGTCGCTCGTGCTTTGGTCTCCCGCCCAAGGATGCTTATCCTTGACGAGCCGACGGCGAATATGGACAAGGTAAGCGAGCATCGTCTGTTTGCGACGCTTGAGCACCTCAAGGGTGGAACCACCATCCTGATCGTCACCCATGACATGCGTCTGGTTTCCTCGCTTACCGACCGGGTGTTCTGCATCGATGCGCACAAAGAGGGCAAGGTGGGCAGGACGGTGGTCCAACATGTGCTTGAGAAGGTTGAGGAAGCGGATGTGAAGCGGGTCCGTCATGATGTCGAACTTTCCCCTGATGCATGCGCCTTCGGCGAGGAGGATGCAAATGGCTGAATTGACGACGTTCTTTTCCGCATTGTTCAATCCCGATCTTCCGTTCGTGCGCAACGCCTTTTTGGCGGGTTTGCTCAGTTCAATCTTGTTCGGAGTGTTGGGTTCGGTAGTCACCGTAAAACGGATTGCAGGCCTCGCCGGGGCAATCAGTCATGCAGTGCTGGGAGGCATCGGCATAGCCCTGTATCTTTCTGCAACAGGTATTGTTCCCCATCTCAGTCCGATTATCGGAGCCATTGCATTTGCCTTGATTTCCGCTGCGATCATCGGAGTTGTATCCTTGAAATCAAAACAGCGTGAGGACACCGTCATCCAGGCCATCTGGGCCATCGGCATGAGTATCGGGGTGTTGTTCATGGCGAAAACCCCAGGCTATACCGATCCCTCCAGCTATCTGTTCGGCAATATCCTATTGATCTCCAATACCGATCTTGTGTTGATGCTCATCCTTGATGTGATCGTCCTATTGCTGGTCTGGCGGTTTTATCCCCAGATCGAAGCCACGGCATTCGATGAGGAATTCGCCCAGGTGCGCGGCATCCCGACCCAAGCGGTATTCTTGGCCATCCTGTCCGTCACTGCAGTCGCGGTTGTGTTGCTGCAGACGTTTGTGGGGATTGTCATGGTCATCGCCATGTTGACGCTCCCGGCGGGAACCGCCGGTTTCAAGGCGCGGAACCTCGCTTCGATGATGGTATCCGCCACACTCTTCTCCTCGCTTTTTTCCGTCAGCGGCTTGATGGTCGGCTGGGTCTCTGATGTTCCGGTCGGGGCGATGGTGGTGGTCATTGCGGGTGCTTTCTTTTTGGGAAGATCTGCAGGAAATCTGGTGAGCAAACGGAGGCATATCCATGACCAAAGCAAGAAAAGCAATTCTTGAAGCCTTGCGTCTGAGCCCGATCCCTGTCTCGGCGATCAGCTTGGTCAGCCAACTCGGTCTTGCCTACGACCAAGCCACAATCTACCGTAATCTCCACTATCTGGAGGACCAAGGTATGGCGGAGTCATTCATCCTGCACTGCAGTGAACAAGGAACGGTTCGTTATTACAGCTACCGCAATAGGGAGGATGGGGTGCATCATCACTGGTTTCATTGTGAAAGATGCCATCGTTTCATCGATTTGGGAAGTTGCAACTACACCGAGCAGCTGCAGCAATGGGAGAAGGATTATGGGTTTGTCATCACAGACCATACCTTCTTTTTGACCGGTATTTGTGATTCCTGTAACGTATGATCAACTTTTAAGCAAGACAAAGAGCTGCAGTCGGTTGTTCACCCCGAGCTTTCCGTAGATATTCTTGATATGGGTTTTGACGGTATTGGGGGAGATGAACAGTTGTTTCGCTATTTCCTGATTACTCAACCCTTCGACCATCAACGTGATGATCTGTTCCTCACGTTCCGAGATGCCGTAGGTTTTTGCAAGCGAAGGTTTGAGCACCGTCTGTTCGTAGGTGAGGAAATAGCGCCGACTGATGAAATAATAAAGATAGACCGAGAGGATGGAGAAACTTAGATACACCAATTTGAACGGACTGTGTAGAAAAAAGATCAAGTCAAGGGGAAAGAGGAAAGCCAAAGGCAGAAAGGTGTAACAAATCCCTTTGAGTAGACGTTCCTCCTCCCATGTCTCCGATCGCTTGATGAAGAAAAGGCTCAGAACCCCGTGGATGATCAAAAACATGCTACCCCCGAAGAAGTGGTACTGGATCGTCAATTGCAAGGCCTGTACCCAATCGCCGCCACTGAAGGCGAAGATCAAATAGATGCTGACCACCAAAAACAGAAGGATCAGGAAGGTGAGGATTCGGTTTCCCAGATGTTTCTGAACACTGGTTGCCGGCAGAAGGTTGATCAAATACCGGCTGAACATCAACAACAGGGCAGTGGTGAGCAGGATGGAACACAGAGTGGTCGCCAATGCATAGAGTGCATATGCGAACGACGCAAGAGCAGCGGCGTTCAGAATTCTGGACAAGTACGTGGCGAGTAGCGTAAGGCACATCTCCAGGCAAAGGGGAACCAAGACGGTCAGAAAAGAGCCTGTGTAGGCGTCTTGGATCCTCGAGCGGAGCAAGATGCACAGACAGGTGATCGAGACAACCAAGGCTGTGGTCAGAAAGAGCAGGATGTCCGAAAGGATTATCATGACCGCCTCCTTTCAGCATCCTATCATACCTGGCGGTCTAGAACCATGCTTTTAGTCCTATCAGGACTGAGTCGTTGGCATCCCACATCGAGTACAGACTGGTTTTGTTTTCCATTTCCCCATATATAGTCGTTTTCAGCAGCAGTTCCAGATTATCATCCAAGGCATAGGAAAGCGAACCAAGGATGGCATATCCTTTGCTTTCCACTGCATAGGTACCGGCCAACCGCATCTTCAACGTTTCCCGGAGCATCGGGACTTCGACGGCAATAATCAGGATGTCGTCATTCGCTTTGCCGTCCACTGATGCAAGGACGTCCACGTCAAGCGGGTTGCTCGGAAAATCCAGGACATACCGGCCTTGGTAGGTAAAGGAGGCAAAGAGGTTGGTTTGTGGATTGGTATAAGACAACTCCGCCAAATAGATCCATTTGCTGTTGTACAGCCCGGCATCTGTGCCGGTAGTATCCTCGCTTTCTGCATAGCCGCCTTCGAAGGCGAAGGTAAACGGACCTGCAAGCAGGCTTGCCTCCCCCCCATAGAATTGAAACCGTGTATACACAAGGTCCAAGGCGGTCGGTTGGAAGGTGGACGGGTCGAGTGTGATGTTGGTGAAGCCGGGATCCCCGGATTTCCCGCTGTAGGCGATTAATCCGGCATCGAAAAAAGTACCATGGAATGCATATCTGGCGGCGATGGTGAAATCTGTGATTGCATGCGTGTCCGCTTCATTGATTTTTACCGAACTGAATGCGCCCGGAAGCAGTGAATACCGTCCTTCGGTGGTGAGATACGTGGGGAAAAAACCGGGCTTGAGGACCAGTTGCAATGAACTGGAAGCCCAATAATTGGTGAGGCTGACCATATAATCCGGTCGTTTCATTGCCTCCAGATCATCGACCAATCCACCTCTCATATCCCTGCTGTTGAGGATGTCGACGACGTGGGATGCCGATGCACTTCCCCATTGCTCCTTGTACAACCCGGTTTTGAACACCATAGGTCCGAAAAACAGCGATATGGAGACTTCATTTGCATACAGCTGCGCATCCAAGCTGTCGAACAGCAGGTCGATCTTAGCTTGGTAGCGTGAACTGTTCTGTTCCATGGTGAGGCCTACCTCCAAGGAGGGAGCGACAGTTTCATCATGGGGAAAGACGGATAGGGCGCTTTGTGATGTGAAACTGAAATTACGCGCTTTGCTTTCCTCGGTAAACAGATCCAAGGCGAAGAGGGAAAAGCCAAAGATGGACAGAAGCAGGAATATGATGGTTTTTTTCATATGAGCCTCCCGGTCTCCAAGAAGGTGACGGTAAAATATCCGGGGTTCAGGGCAAGGTCGTATTTTGCATCCAGGATTTCCAGACGGGTTGCATGACCACTGAATATGCTGGTCATGACCATTGTCTTGGCAATCGGCCTGCCCCCGATTTCTGCGATTGTTTCGGTAACCAGCGTCTTGAGCAGGGTCTTCCCATCGAGGTCGTAGAATTCGACGCGAAGGGGTAGGAAGGTTCGCTTGTCAACGGTGGTGACCAATTTCCCGTACGTGGTCGGTGCATCGGGAAGCGATGCAATTTGGTAGCTGTCCCCCTGTGAGGAAAGCAGCGAATGGGTTGCTTCATCTGCATCGTAGGTGGTGGAAGCCATGTCGGCATAGGAGAAGTCACTGCCCATGAAGGATCCTCCTTCCTCCGAGGCTCCGATTCGTCTGACCCGCTTCAAAGCGGGAAGATAGATCCATTGCTCGGTGGTTCCTCCATCCTGCTCGAGGGAGAGGAAGCGGGTGTTTCGTACACTCTCAGGAGAGAGAAAGACCGTGAGGGTGGAAGTCTTCCCCTCCTTGGTCTGGCTGATGGTTTGGATTCTTCGTTCCCGTCGCTGGCCGTTCGCCTCGATGAGGGTAAGTCTTAAATCCAAGGCAGAGGAATCGGAATTCTGGACAGCCAGAACCTGTTGCATGACCTCATCGGCTGAAAGGTCGGCCGCTATGAGTGCATGGGTGAATAAGAGTATGAACAGGATGATGATCGAACGTTTCATACAAGTTTCCTCCTGGTAAGGATGAGCTTCGGAAAATGGATACGGATGGCGGGAAGCAGCAACAAGGTGCTGAGCGCAGAGCTCACCATGGCTATGCAGAACAACAACCCTAGGTGGGCGATGGGGGTGAAGCGACTGAAGAGCAGTCCGGTGAAGGCCAATGCCACCGATGCTGCATTTGCCAGAATAGCTTTTCCGGTTGTCTTCAAAACGTGTTCCAGTGTGTCGTCGTCTCGCTGCAAGGCTGAGAGCAAGTGGATGGCATAGTCGACACCCACCCCGATGGCAAGTGCGGACAGCAGGCTGGTGATGATATCCAACTTGATACCCAGCAATGCCATCGAGGAAAAGACGGCTGCCAAGGCGAATAGGCAGGGCGTCAGGGAAAGGAATGCCAGTTTCACCGAACGGAAGGTGAGCAGCACCAACACCCATACGGCGATCAGGGAGCTGAACAGACTGACCATCTGGCTTTTGGTGACCAAGTCGGTCAAAGCGAGACTGACGGCTTCTCCTCCTCCAATGTCCACTTTCCAAGAGGATGGGAAGAGGGTGGGAATGAGGGAAGTGAGCAGTCTGAGCGTCTGGGTATCTGAATTCTTGAGGAGGATGGTCAGGACGGTGGTGTCGCTCTCCAACGGGTCGTTGATGAAGCTGTCCAAGGATGAACTGTAGAGCAGGAGGTATTGGGCGATGAGATTCCCCAACTGTTCATCGGTCTCCAAACCATACCGCTGAGGATCCATCGGTATTTCATATCGGCCCTCACCGGTGCTTTCATTGGTTGCTTGTCTTGCTTCAACCGGTGGCAACTCTTGTCCCGGTTCGTCCAGATTGAAGAAGTCGAAGGTCGGTTCCTCCCCGCCTGCAACCGGCAGCTCCCCCTCCTTCGGTCCCAGCAGCTGGTTCATTCGTTTGATGAAGGGGAGGATGGACTGCACCCCTCCCACTTGATTCTGCTGTTTGAAGACATCGACTGCCTGTTCGATGACAAAAAGGTTGCGTGGGTCCAGAACGGTCTGCCCTTCGGGCATGCCAAGCATCACCGTCAGGGAGAAACTGCCCTGCATTTCTTGGTTGTATCGCTTGCTGTCCTGGACCAACGCTGAAGAAGGGCGGAAGAAAGCAAGCATGTTGGTTCCTTCCTCGAGTCGACTATAGGAAAATGGAAGCAGAATAAACAAGGAGAGGTAGGAAACCAGCAGAACTGCGATACCCCATCGGTTGGAACACGTCATCACCAGTGGAATCACCGAACGTTTCGATACCTGTCTGCTTTGTATCCGATTTGCCGTCTTGGTTCGGTAAACCAAGCGAATCAAGGCGGGTAACAGGACCAGGGAGCTGAATGCACAGACCCCTACACCGATGAAACTCAGCAACCCGAATGTTCTGAACGGTCCAAGCGGGCTGGAGAGCTGTGCCAAAAATCCGCTGGCTGTGGTAGCGGCCGCTGCGATGATCGGATACGTGTTGCGCTTGACCACAGAATGAAGTACCACGTCAACCGATGCTTGGCCATACTGCTCAAAGAAATGGCTGAAGATGTGAATGGTGTAGGCGCTGCCGACGATCAACAAGAGCACCGGTACCAACATGGTGGCCATGGTGAAGGTGATGCCGAACAATGCCATCAGCCCCAGGGCGAGGCTGCTGCTGACAAGCAGGGGAACCAGCGAGAGAATGGTTGCCCTGATGCTTCTGAGGAATAGATAGAGTACCAACATGATCAGGATGGATACGATCGGGGCGAGGATAGCCAAATCGGAGAGCAGACTGGTCCTGATCGCCTCGGTAACCACCGGCATGCCCAAAATCGTAGAATCGAGCAATGGATATGCTCCAAGGAGATTCTTGAGGGAGGATAGCAGTGTCGTTGCATCATATCCCAAAGTGGTTTGAATCAGGATGGAAGAAACCTTGCGGTCGGAACTGATGAGCATCCCGTCATAGAATTCCGGCCACTGGGCGAGTCTGGCTTCCAATTCAGATGAATCCCCCTCATAGAGAGGGACGACATCCACGCCATCGAAGGAGCTTTGGAGATGTTTCAGATTCGTAAGGCTTGTTGCCTGTTTGACCCCGTCCAAGGCTTCGATCCTGGCGGTCAGATCAGAGATGACGGCCAGATATGAAGGTTGCAGGATGGAATTCGGTTCATACAGACTCACCACCAAAGTGTCAAGCGAACCGAACTGTGCTTCTATGCGGTCATTGGTACGTACCACCGCAGAATCAAGGGGAATGAACGCATCTGTAGAACTGTCAACCTTCAACTTTGGAATGGTTGTGAGGCACAGCAGACTAACCGCCAAGGAGAACCCAACGATAAGCATGTCGCGAACGTGTTTCCTGTCCATACTTTCACTGTACGCGTGTCTGCGGTGCAAGCAATCGCCTGTACAGAGCATTTTGCATCACCTCATCGGGTGAGGACACCATCACCCGATGCAATTACAGCGCTTTACAAAATACATTGCGTAGCCGATGATACGACTAAGGGGGACTGTTATGACCTATACCAAAATCGTCGCCACACTGGGACCGGCCAGTGAGTCCTATGCATTGATCAAGGCCATTCTTGAAGCAGGTTGCCGGGTGTTTCGGTTGAACTTCAGTCATGGAACACATGAGGAGCAGCAAGCCAGATATGATTTGGTGTGCAAGGCAAGCAAGGAGCTTGCTATTCCTGTCGCCGTCTTTTTGGATCTCCAAGGACCGAAGATCAGGCTCGGGCAGTTGGAGGAAAACTCGTATACCCTACACAAGGGCGAGGAGTTGATCATCACTACCCAGACGGTGGTCGGTAATCGAAAACGGGTCAGCATCGACTACGCCTACTTGCATGAGGAGATTGAAGTTGGCCAGAAGATTTTGATAAATGATGGTCTGGTGAGCTTGGTAGTGGATCGGATCGAGGGTCAGGATATCCATTGCAGGATGTTGGAAGATGGTACCATCGCCCCACGCAAGGGGGTGAATCTCCCTACGGTACCGCTGCACCATCTCAGTTCGTTCACTCCAAAGGATGCTGATGACCTGGCTTTTGCCTTCAAGAACAACCTGGAATACGTCGCCCTTTCCTTTGTACGGAGCAGTAAGGATGTCAAGGCACTGAAAGACCATATGCAAACGACCTACGGCAGGACGATTCCCATCATCAGCAAGATAGAGAAACCGCAGGCGGTTGCGAATCTGAAGGCCATCATGGCCGAATCAAGCGCCATCATGATCGCCCGCGGGGATCTTGGTGTGGAAGTTCCTGCAGAGGAAGTGCCGTTGATTCAGAAATCCATCATTAAGACCTGCATCGATGCAGGTCTGCCGGTCATCACCGCCACGCAGATGCTTGAATCGATGATCCATAATCCACGGCCTACCCGGGCGGAGACCAACGATGTGGCCAACGCGGTGCTTGACGGAACCAGTGCCGTCATGCTCAGCGGAGAGACCGCAGCAGGGGAATATCCTTTGCAGGCGGTCCAGACGATGTGTCGTATCGCAAATCTGGTGGAAAAGAGTGATGCCTTCCGCAACCAGGTGTTCGACCAAATCAGCACCCTGGATCCGACACGCAAGCAGACCAAGACCGAAGCGGTGGGCATGGCCACTCGTGAGCTTGCGCTCTCGGTGGGAGCCTCCTATATCGCCTGTTTTACCCAGTCGGGTTCCACCGCCCGTCTGATCGCCAAATTCAGACCTTCAGTTCCCATTATTGCATTTTCTCCTCTGGAAGAGGTGGTTCGCTATCTCGCCCTCTCCTGGGGGGTCACTCCGATACTCATCGGACAGCAGGATTCGGTGGACCAGTTGCTTTCCTATGCTCCCGCCTATCTCGCAGAGCATGGGTTGGTGCATGCTGGGGATACCGTGGTCATAACCGCCGGGGTCCCGGTGGGAAGCTCAGGCAAGACGAATATGATCAAGGTGGTGGAAATCGAATGATCAGGGTCTGAAACTGATGGTTGCCCCGATGCTGACTGCCCTGCCCTGGTCATCAAACAGGTCCAGGGCACGCAGATCCATACTCAAGTAGGTCGACGTGACGAACTCGATGGGGACCAAGCGAAGGGCGATATTCACCAAGCCACGATTCTCTGCATTCCCCACCGAAGGGGTGGAGCTGTAGGAAACATTGCCGAAATCCAGAAGGAATTCTACCTTGTCCTTGAATGTTTGAGGGAAGAAAGGAGTTTGGAATGCCAGCGCAAAATTGATGTTGCTGTTCAGGTTCTTGGTAATTGAATACCCCAGCAAGAGCGTGGTGCGGGAAGGGAAATCCATGATGGAACTGGAAAAACTTGAGGCCAGGTACAATTGTGCCGCCGCCTCATTGGTCTTGGTGATGCCGCTGAGCTGGCCCGTCAGCCCTGCTGCAAAGCTGGTTTCCCCCTGGGTTTTGAATCGCCATTTTGCATTCAGCAAAAGATCGGTGTCACCGGCGATATCCACGGCAAGGCTAGTCTCAAACGTATCATTGAATGCCAACTGCAAGGCTGGAATATGCACTGCGCCCCCACTGGAAAAAGCAGCCGAGTAGCTGGTGGTGACCGAAGTGGATTGGCTTGATGCCGTTACATCGGCGCTGGGTGCGACGATATAGCCGGAAATACCGGCAAGCGTGGTACCTGCCGTCAACGGAAGGGCAATGGCCGCAACAATGAGCATAAGGATGCACAGTCGTTTCATCTTAGGTATCTCCCCTTGCCGATACGGTGTCGAAATCCTTGCTCTTGGTCAAGTCTCAGGCTTTGCATTCCTTCATTGCATTCTTACACCGATACATCGCTGCATCGGCACGGTTGACCACCGCAAGGAATTTCTCTTTCTTCTTCGGTATATAAAGATCCCATCCAACCGCCACCTCGTACGATACTTTTCCCGAAGAGGAGAAATAGGTCAGAATCGATTGGCTGATCTGTGCCAGCTGGTCGTCCCTGATCGAGGGGATGAGGGCGATGAATTCATCTCCCCCATAGCGGAAGATCTTGCTTGATGCTGGCAGGATGTTCACCAGCCGCTTGGCGAAATCACTCAGCAGCAGGTCGCCGGCCTTGTGCCCCTGGGTATCGTTGATTCTCTTCAGGTCGTTGATGTCCATCATCAGGATTCCCAGGACTTCCGGTTTGCTCGCCGAGACGATGTTCTCCACCTCACGGTCGAAGGAGGCACGGTTGCCTACCGCGGTGAGGGCGTCGGTATACGCCAGGGAAAGCAACATCTGTTCCTTGCATAGGATCCTGGTTTTTTCCCGCACCATTGTCACGCTATGCCAGAAGAGAATGACGGCGGCCAATGCCATGCCGAAATGGAGGATGACCGCACTGTCCAGCTTGATGTTCAAGGCCAGCAGCACCTCCTCGGCGACGATGGAGAATACCATGCAACTCAAGGAGAGCAGAAAGGAAGAGAGCGCACGGTTCCCTTTGTAGTATTCGTAGCTGAGGTAGGCGAACAGTGCAAGCAGGAATACCACGAGTGCAAATCCGCTGTAGAGCAGCAGGTCGGTGTACTGGGCGATGCCCAGGACCTGCAGGATGCCTCCGATGATATACCCAAGGATGAATATCAGGCTGATTCGCTGGAAATGTTGGAAACGGTTCTGTACCGGGTAACTGTGCAGGACGTAGTTCACCAGAAAAGACGGCAGCAGATACAGGGCGGCGAAACTCATATTCATCGGCAAGGCAGGATTGCGGATCAAAAGGAACTTGCTCGGGGTTTGGCTGAAAACCCAACCTCCCAGTGCGAGCAATACCAAGGCGAAATAGAAGAAGCTCTTACGCTCCTCGATGGTCTGGACTGCAAAGGAAAAACACAGAATCAACGTTCCAAGCAACAGCAGTGCGAATCCGAAAAACAGGGATGGCCATGCCGAGAACTCAGCGAGCAGCAAAGAAGCCTTGCTTCCTGCTTGTACTGTGCGGATATGTCCGGCAAAGGCATTGTCGGAGGTGAAGGTGAAGACAAGCTCAAGTACCTTTCCTGCATCCCTGGCATCAAGACGGATGAAATGGGGTGTGGAGCCGCCGAATACCGGACGTGCCCATCCCTTGTTCGGTCCTTTGTAGGAGTACACATTGGTACCGCCGACATTCACCATCAGCGATGACATGCTGGTTTTGACGAGGAGGGTGGTTGCACTGGAGGGGAGTTTGTCAGGAAGCGTGAAACGGGCGGTGATGGTTTTTCCCGCCGTTTTACCGGTTACGGTATACGGAAGGCTTACATTTTTCGCAACTACCTCCGCATCATCGAGGATGGTCCAAGGGGCTTCCCACGTGACGATTGGTTCATTTGCCAGCGGTTCAATGGAAAGAAAGGAGTCAAAGTAGAACCCGAGAGCCAAAACAATGACTGCAAGGAACAGAAGTATCCGTTGAATCTGATGCTCGACTATGGAGAAAGCCATGCTGCAAAACTCCTCGATTCTGTGTTTGGGTCAGGAAAGTACCTTTCTGATTTCCGGATGTCCTTTCTCATTGATCTTTCGTGCAAGAAATTTATCTTGTTCCAGTTTGGCCAGCAGGTTTCCCAGACTGCGGTAGCTGCTGCGCTCAATCATCCGGCTTTTATCCATCTGGTGGAATTTGACCCCGACATAGCTGACCAGTTGCCAGGAATCGGGGTCGAAGGATTCGATGACCTTCTTCGCCAGATCCTCAACCATCCGATCGATCTTCTTGATATGGGAAGGATCCTGTTTCTCTTCCTTCTTCGACTTGGGCACGCTGCTGTCCTTTGGTTCCTCGATCTTCGGTTTCGGCATGAAGGATTCAAGGATCAGGATTTCATCACAACTGTTGTTGAAAATCGCCTTGTCGCTGACCATCTCCTTGGTGACCAGATAGACTTCCTTCCCGTATTTGCGAAGGGCCTCCATGATGACGGTGAAATCACTGTCGCTGGTAATGAAGACATACCGGTCGATGACCGGAGTATTGATGATGATGGTCTCCAAGGCTTCCAGACTGATGATGAGGTCGGCCCTGTTCTTGTAGTTTGTGGTGATGGATGGAGTGTCCCGGATGACAAAATTGTATTCAGCCAATTGCTTTTCCATCTTCTTGATGGCTTTGGAATTCCCGCAAGCCATCTTGATGACGAAAATATTCTCCTCTTCCGGGCTCTCGTTGTGCTTGAGCGTCAATTCCTCGAACAGGATTTTCAAGTCCAGACCGGATGGAATGTTTTCCAAATCGATGTACAGAGCATTGTTTTTTCGTCTCATGCAGCATCCCCTTGTAGGAACTATACTACAAGTGGTCGTTCTTCGAAAGTAAGAAGTAGGACAGATGTGATAATTAAAACGGGTCTTGTGTAGAAAATTCCATGCGTTCGTTCGTACGAGGATGAAGAAAGCTGATCGTCTTGGCATGGAGATGCAGTCGATCGGAGGCTCCGTTTCCGTAGAGCCGATCCCCGATGATCGGTTTGCCCAGCCCTTTGGGGTGTGCGCTGTGGAGTCTGAGCTGGTGGGTTCTTCCGGTAAGCGGGATGAACAGCATCCTGGTGGCGAGCCTACCGTCGGCGCGTCGTTCCACCCGGATCCGATGGAACAAGGTAGTCCCCCATTTCCCATGCACTTCATCGTAGATTTGGTGGGGCCGGTTGTTTGGATCGAGGCGGAAGGGAAGCTCGATGCGTCCTTGTTCCTCGGTAACCACTCCATCCAGTAGGGCCACATAGGTTTTCTGCACCATATGCTCACGAAACTGGTGCTGTACATGACGGTATGCCTCTTTATTCAGAGCGATGACCAACAACCCAGAGGTGTCCATATCCAGACGATGGACCGCGCATTGACGGGGAGCATCAGGGAAAAGCAACCGTACCCTTGTCTCCACTGAATCCTGATGTTCCGCCCCGTTTCCGGGTACCGAGAGCAATGATGCGGGTTTGTTCACCACCATCAGATCCTCATCGCGATGGATGATATCGAGATGAAGCATCCCTTTGAGGATCGGTTTGCATTTTTCGTCGCATGGACCGTAGAACTGCAGGTGCTTGCGCGTCTGAGTTTCCCGTCCGAAATAGAATTCAGCCATGCTCATCGGCGTCAGCCGATGGCTCAGGGCAAATCCCAGCAACTTGATCGCACAGCAATCTCCGCTGCCGGTGGGGATTTTCCCTTCGGAAAAGAGCGCACCAAGTCCGATTGGTTCTCCTCCAAGGGTGGGGATGCGGTAGAGGTTGTAATATGCTTGCAAGGCGGTCTGCGACATGATGCTGCGTTGTTGGGCCAGCTGGGCTGTGTGTTCTTTGCTCAGCGCTTCAGTCATGCGCTTGATTTCAGGGTCATGGTGTTCCAGGTATGCTTGGTAGGCCTCTTCTTCCACCAGATGGTCGGCCCATCCCTGCAAGTTCCGCTCGCCTTGGCAGGCACCGGAGAAGGCTTTGAGCAGGACTTCGTTCCCCATCTCGTCCCTTGCCACCAACACCCCGAACATCGTTCCCCCTTGCTCCTCAGTGAAGAATGCTTGGGTGCTTACCTTTCTTTCACCGTCAAAGTCAACCACGTTCTCCCGCTCAAGGATGCGGGCAAGGTGCAGTGCATACAAACGGGCTGGATATTCAGGCAAGGGGGGGTGCATGGGCTTCTTCTCTCTTCGGTTTTTTGTATAGTACGCAACCTGGCGTCATGGTGCAAGCATTCCCCTAGGCAAATGGGGTATGCTGTGGCATCATGGGGCTATGAACGCGACGATTGAATTGGATCTCTTTTCGGTAGTGCTGATGATCTTCGCGATTGCCCTTGCCCAGCGGAATGTACAGACCAATCCGCGCAATCGCTGGTATTTGTTGTCAGCGCTTTCCTTGCTGATCCTCATGGGGACGGAGTTGTTTGCCTACACCGTCGACGATGTCGGTGTGTCCTGGCAGATTGCTTACCATCGACTGACCAATGTACTGGGTTTTTCCCTTTCTCCCTTGGTCTGCTTGTTTTTGCTCTACTTCATCGGCTATGCACACTTCAAACGTTTCAATCTGTTGCTGTTGCTTCCCATTGCATGCAATACGTTGCTCAGTACGCTCAGTTATTGGAATGGATGGATGTTCTTCGTCGATGCCGAGAACATCTACCAAAGAGGTCCTTTGTTTCTGGTTACCAGCACGATCACACTGTTTTATTACGGATTGTGCATCGTGCATTTGATCAACACCCTCAAACGCTATGAGGCTTCCGACCGACCATTGCTGATTTGCATTCTGATTACCCCCATCGTCGGGTTTGTCCTGCAGGTCCTGTTTCCTTGGGTATTGACCCTTTGGCCGAGCATTGCGCTTTCCCTGTTGTTGTTTTATCTCTTTTTCCTTGAACAGCGGTATTCGATCGATACGCTCACCGGACTGCGAAACCGTTCCATTTTCATGCGGGATTTATTGGATTTGCAGCATGGTTCCGACCAAGCGGCAACGGTGGTGGTCTTGGATCTGAATTATCTGAAGCAAGCCAATGATACCTATGGACATAAGGCAGGGGATGAATTGCTGGTGCTGGCAAGCAGCCTGATCGAACGAAGTTTTGGCGGCTTGGGTAAAGTCTATCGGGTCGGTGGCGATGAATTTGCGGTCATCTGCCCGAAGGATCAGGGAGAAGCGGCCCAGACGGCGCTTTGTGCACTTGCAGAACACCAGAATCTGGCGAACAAGAGCAGGCGGAGTCCGCTTTCCTTGGCTGCAGGATGGGCATGGTGTGAGTCCTGTATTGATAATTTGTTCAATACCTATGTTGCTGCAGACAACGCTATGTATCGCAACAAAGAATTGATGAAGAAGCAGGTTGAACATGGATGAGTGTGTACAATATGCCTATTTGGGCGTCTCTCAGTTCCAGAAACGATTGAAAGCCCATCCGGTCGGATACATCCCGCTGGGAACTTTGGAGTGGCATGGGATCCACAACGCACTGGGCAGCGATGCCTTGCAGGCCGAGGGTATTTTCGTTGAGGCTGCACGAACCTACGGAGGCATTGTGTTTCCGCCTCTCTTTTTAGGCCCCGACCGCATCGAGGATGCTCAGGACGGCAAGGTGTTCATCGGCATGGACAGTGCAGAAACGACCAAACCACATCAGCAGCTTCCGGGAAGCTGCTATTGGGTATCCAAGGGGCTGTTCCTGCAGATGCTTGAGGCATTGGTGGCCCAAGCCAAGCGGGCCGGATTCATGTGCCTGCTCGCCGACGGCCATGGACCCTCACGGAAAGCCTGGGCGGAGATGGCCGGACAATGGGAGAAACAATACGACATCATCCTGCTTTCCTCCCTTAATGATTTCGACCCGACTTCCTATGTGACGCAAGCCGACCATGCCGGGAAATGCGAAACTTCCACCATGATGGCGCTGCATCCGGATTTGGTCGATCTGGCAATCCTGGGGTCATCTGAGGCTCCTTGGCCGTTGGGTGTGCGTGGAGAGGATCCTCGTCTCTCCACCGCCGAGTACGGCCGGCATCTGGTCGATACGACCGTGGATGCGATCGGCCGGAAGTTGTTGGAACTGGGATTGTAAGATGAGGAGCATCCTGGTATGAACAAACCGCCGTTGCTCATCAGTGCCTGTCTTGCCGGCATTCGCTGTCGTTACAATGGCAGCAGCGTTCCCTTCCCGTTGCTTGAGGCATTGGAGCAAGCGTATTCCTTGGTTGCGGTATGCCCAGAGCAATTGGGGGGCCTGATCACTCCACGCTCTGCCAGTGAACGCGTCAATGGGCGTATCCTGACCAAGGAAGGGGAAGATGTGACGCATTTTTTTGAAGCAGGTGCGCAAGAAGCCCTGTGCATCGCCCTCAACCATCACTGTACGACGGCACTGCTGATGGAACGGAGTCCTTCCTGTGGGGTGGGGTTCATCTATGATGGTACGTTCAGTTCCACCTTGACTGAAGGGAACGGGGTGTTTGCTGCCTTGTTGATCAGTCACTCTTTCACTCTGTATACCCCTACAAGTGCGGGATTGCTACTCTAGTTTCCATGAAGCTGCACGAACCAGTGCCTTGGTGATCGCTTTCCAGTCACTTCCATCAGCGAACATCCAGCTTCCGGTCATCGCCAGGACATGCGGGTTGGAAAGATAGTACTCCATCATGGATTCCTCGATATGGCCCGCAACGATGAACGAAAGTCCTCCCTCTTCTCCCATCTTGTTGATGAAGGCAAGTCCTCCGAGCTCGGTCACCGGATAGCAGCCCAACACCTTCAAATGATGGAGTTCTGCCATGGCAATCTGCGTGGTTACCGGGAAGATGGGGATGTCCTGTTGTTGTGCGAGAGCGATCATTCGTTCATCGAAGAGCGGGGAGAACAGGAATCGCGCTCCGTTGTCCAAGGCATGCAGTGCCTGATCATACGTCTGCACGTTGCCCGATCCCACCAACAGAGTCGGATCCTTTGCCAGGGTTCGTACCAGTTCTGCGCCATCAGGGTGCTGCTGTGAGACATTCACCACGGGAAGGCCGGCGGTATGCAACGCTTCACTGAGCTTGCCGGCTTGTTCCTTGGCAAACACCTTTGCCATGGGAATGCACCTGTATTGTGCCAATTTGCGTGTTGTCTGATCCATGAGAGCCTCCTCATGGATTCAGTCTACTTGGTTTGCCCCATCCAGTCGACCAAAAAATAGTAGAAGATGAATATGATGGCACTGATGGTCCAGGTTACCGGATACGCCCAGAACACCACGCGTATGTCCATGATCAAGGCAAGCCCCACCTTGATGAAGATGATTCGAAAGACACACCAGACGGCAAGCATGACGCCCATCGGTACGATCGATTTCCCGGCTCCCCTGAAAAGGCCGGTCATGGCATGGCTGAGAGCGAGCGACCAGAGAAAGAGACTGGAAATCTGGGATTTCTGCACACCGAAGGCGATGACCTGACTGTCGCGGCTGAACAAGGCAACCAACGGCGCCGAACCGAAATACAGCAATACTCCGATGGATTCGGCCAACAGTACCCCGAAGAGGATGCCGAATCGTGCTCCTTTGCGGACCCGGTCATATTCCTTCGCACCGAGGTTCTGCCCGGTGAAGGTGGTCAAGGCAAGGGCGAAGGCGGTGATCGGGATGAATGCAAAGCCCTGGATGCGCATGAATGCACCATTTCCGGCCATTGCCGATGCTCCGAAGAGGTTTATGGAGGATTGGAGGATGACATTCGCCAAGGAAGTGACTGAATTCTGGATACCGCTGGGGATGCCGAGTTTCAATGCCTTGGAGAGGTACCCTTTGGAGAACCTGATCAAACGCAGTTGTACGCGGATGATGTCTTTGGTGGTGAACAGCAGCCTGAAACACAGAAAGGCACTGACTGTCTGGGAAATGACGGTGGCGTAAGCCGTTCCCGCAATGCCCATTTTGAAGTGGATGACAAAGACCAGGTCGAGCAGGATGTTCAGCACGGCTGCCACGGCAAGGAAATACAGCGGATGTCTGCTGTCCCCGACGGAAGTCAGGATACCGCTTGCCGTATTGTACAGGATCAAGGAGCTGATACCGAGAAAGTATATTTTGATATAGGTATCTGCGTCAGCGAAGACGCTCTGGGGTGTCTGCATCCACGTCAGGATAATAGGAGAAAGTACATACCCCAATATGGTTAAAAGAATGCTCCCTACCAATCCGAGGGCGACCGAGGTGTGTACGGCTTTCTGCACCGCCCTCCGGTCCTGCCTGCCGAATGATGTGGAAATGACGACCCCTGCTCCAATGAAGATGCCTTGGAACAACCCCACCAACAGCATGGTCAACGATGCGATGGAGGAGATGGCCGCAAGCGCTTCCTTGCCGACGAAGTTCCCTACGACCAGCGAGTCGGTGGTTTGATAGAGTTGCTGCAAAAGATTGCTGAAAAATATGGGAATGGCAAAGGAGATCATATTCGATTGAATCGACCCGATTGTCATGAGTTTCGTATGCGATGCCATGATTTTTCCTACTCTAGTCCATGCGTCCCAAACTTGCAAGCATTGGCATGCAGCCAGGGTGGCGTTCCTCCAAACCCGAAGGGAGGCGCTCTGACCAAGGGTATCTTGAAACGAGACATATTCTTTGAAATGTACAAGTTAACTAGTTACTAATTTTGATAGTTGGTTTGATAAAATGTTTTGTCAATTGTAATAAAAAAGATTATGCAAAAATATGCAATTTTTAGTGCATAATGATGTAATATTTGTTAAAATAATTTTAATTACAGTACCTTTTATTACATCTTGAAAAGGACTGCAGCATCATTACTTTCAGGGGGGGCGGATGGTAAAAGAACGCATTCAGGAAACGTTGGCTCATATGTCACCTTCCTTTGTGGAAATCGGTCGATATCTGCTGGAAAACTACGAATCCATCGGATTTACCTCCGTCCATGAACTAAGCCGTATCATCGGCGTAAGCAATGCCAGTCTGGTGCGCTATACACAGGCGCTCGGTTTCAAGGGGTACAAGCAATTCAGGGAGACCGTCCAGGAAGAAGTGAGGTCGAAACTCAAACCAGATCCTGCGGTCGCCTTGAATGAATTGGATGTGCTTCCAGTGCGCAAACAGTTGCAGAAACTTGCGGATAATGAAATCAGCAATCTGACCAAAACACTGCGGGACCTCAGCGCCCAGTCCCTTCTGCATATGGCCGAGGCGGTATTTTCCTGTAATGCCATTTTCATCAGCGGGTTCGGAGTCAGCAAGAACATCATGCAATTGCTTGAGTACGCCTTGCTTTGTATGCAGATGAAAAATGTGCAAACCATCACCGGATCGGTCAGTGACTACAACCCCAGGCTGAAGAGTCTGAAGGCAGGGGATTGCCTGTTTGTCATGACGATGCCTCCCTACTCACCTGAAGCCATCCAAGTGGCGACCTATGCAAAGGAGCAAGGGGCCCAGGTCTTTCTCTTCACCGATTCAGGGGCATGCCCCATCTATCCCAACGCCGATGCGGTGGTGTGTTGCGAAAACAATTCACTGTTATTGACCAATTCCTATGTCGGCATGGTCGCAGTCATCCAGGTTTTCATCAATATGCTGCTGCTCAGCAGCAAGGAAAACCTCCTGCCCCATATGAAGACGGTGGTTGATAAGGAACGCCAAGGATATTCATTCATCCGTAGCCATAAGGAAGTATTGCAATGAAAGTATTCATCTCTACAGACATGGAAGGTATCGAGGGCATTTCTTCATGGAATGAAATGACCACCAAGGAAGGGTGGTGCGCTTCCCAGCTCAAACAGGAACTTTCCTATGTGATCGATGCGTTGACCGAACAAGCGGATGTCGAGGAAATCTGCATCTGTGATTCCCACAGCAGAGGGGAGAACCTTGTCTACGGTTCCTTCGGGCATCCGGAAGTAACGCATATCAAGGGCTATCCACGTCATTCCTACATGATGGAAGGCCTTGATGCAAGTTTTGATGCTGTGTTTCTGCTTGGCTACCATGCAAGCATCGGCAGTCTGAGGGGAGGGATGGATCATTCCTATTCCTCATCCTGCATCTACGAGATCAGGTTGAACGGGCAGGCTGTCGGAGAGGTGGAAATCAATGCCTACTATGCAGGCCTCTTCAACGTTCCCGTTTGTCTGGTAAGTGGCGATGATGTCCTGCAGTCCCAATTGGAGTCATTTCTTCCGGTGCCCTACGTGCGTACCAAGGAAGGACTTGCCCGCTACGCTGCCAAGATGTACAGCCCCGAGAAGGTGAAGCAGAGCTTCGCTGAACAAGTGCAAGCTTTTTTGGACCGTCGGGGAACATTCGAAGCCAAGAAGCTTGAAGGGCCGATCACTTTGGAAGTGGATGTTACCACCACCGTCATCGCCGATGCAGTGGCCATCGTACCCGGACTGGAACGGATTGCAGGACGGACGGTTCGCTATTGTTCTGAATCCTATGACGATGTGTTCCATATGATTCTGACCATCGCCATGTTCGGCGGCCGATTTGCACAATACACGTAAGCATTTGGAGCAGGTATGGGAAAATATATTCTGAGACGGTTGGTCATGATGATTCCCGTGTTGATCGGGGTGACCTTCATCGTGTTTTTCATCATGTCCCTTACTCCCGGCGACCCGGCGGCGATCATTCTGGGAGATCAGGCAAGTGCGGAAGCACTCGAACTGAAGCGCATCGAGCTTGGGTTGGACAAGCCGTTGTTGATTCGTTATGCAACCTATATGGGGAATCTGGTACGAGGCGACTTGGGTACGAGTTATCGGAACCAGATTTCCGTGGCAGCCCAGGTATGGGATAAGTTTCCCAATACGGCTTTGCTTGCCGTTTCGGGTATTCTGGTTGCGCTGCTCATAGGAATCCCTGTGGGTATCCTCTCGGCAAAGAAGCAATACACCTTTATGGACAATTCCTCGATGGTGCTTTCGTTGGTGGGCGTCTCGATGCCGAATTTCTGGCTTGGATTGCTGCTGTCCTTGCTGTTCGCCCTGAAGCTCGGTTGGCTTCCTTCCCAAGGTATGGGCAGGGGATTCATCCCCTTGCTGCGGTCCTTGGTGTTGCCTGCAATCACCCTGGGAACCGGAGTGGCTGCCACCGTGGTACGTATGACACGCTCCTCCATGTTGGAGGTAATCCGACAGGACTACATCTCCACAGCACGTGCGAAAGGGATAACCGAGCGGCAAATCACCAAGAAGCACATGCTGAAGAATGCCTTGATCCCGATTGTCACCGCAGTCGGCTTGCAATTCGGTCAATTGCTCGGTGGTGCCATGCTCACCGAAACCATTTTTTCCTGGCCCGGACTGGGACGCCTGATGGTCGACTCGATCACCAGCAAGGATATTCCCATGGTATTGGGTGCGGTCATTTTTATGGCGGTGATGTTCTCTTTCGTCAATCTGCTGGTTGATATCCTGTATGCGTTTTTGGATCCGAGGATACAAAGCCAATACGGCAAGGCTACCAAACGACGCAAGGAGGTTGCTGCATGAGGACGGAGAATGCAAAAAAGCAACGCACCCTTGCGAAGGAAACATGGCGACGATTCAAAAAGAATCGACTGGCTTTGGCCGGCATGGTAGTGCTTCTTTCTTTGGTGCTGATTGCACTTGCCACCATTGTCATCGATGTGGTTACAGCGCAAAGCTTCTATGACAATTATGTGATCAAGCAGAACCTTCGGCTCCGCCTGCAGGGACCGAGCAAAGCCCATATATTCGGATTGGATGAGTTTGGAAGGGATATTTTCCTCAGGATGATTTGGGCGGTACGCTATTCGCTGTTCATGGGGACCATCGCCATTGCACTCTCCACGATCGTCGGAGGATTGTTGGGAGCGGTCGGTGGGTATTACGGGAAAGTAACGGACAACACCATCATGCGATTCATGGATGTGTTGCTCGCCATTCCTTCCATGCTGCTGGCCACCGCAATTGTTGCGGCATTGGGGACCAGCTTGACCAATGTTCTGATCGCCATTGCGATCAGCTACGTGCCGACGTTCGCTCGTACCGTCCGAGCCTCGGTATTGATCATCAAGGACCAGGAGTTCATCGAGGCTGCCCGTGCGATGGGATCTGGTGATGCACGCATCATCTTCAAGTACATCCTTCCCAATTCCATGGCTCCTTTGATTGTCCAGGCAACGTTGGGTGTGGCTGGGGCAATTCTTTCCATCGCCGGTCTCTCCTTCTTGGGACTGGGTATACAACCTCCCACTCCTGAATGGGGATCGATGCTTTCCTCGGCCCGCGCGTACATCCGTGAAGGATGGCATATCACCGTCATTCCCGGTCTGGGCATCATGATTACGATCCTCGCCCTCAATGTGATGGGTGATGGACTGCGCGACGCCTTGGACCCGCGGCTGAAGAATTAGGAGCAGGTATGAAGCATTCGGATGAATTATTGGACATAGAGCACCTTACCATACAGTATGAAACCGATGACGGGGTCGTACATGCGCTCAACGACATCTCGCTATCGATGTACAAGGGTGAGACGCTTGGCTTGGTGGGAGAGACCGGAGCAGGGAAGACTACTTTGGCAAAAGGTATTCTTCGCTTGATCCCTTCTCCGCCGGGAGTGGTCAAGAACGGCAGTGTATGGTTTGAAGAAAAGAATCTGTTGGGTCTATCGGAAGAACAGATGCGGGACGTCCGGGGAAACAGCATTTCCATGATTTTCCAGGATCCCATGACCAGTCTCAACCCGGTCATGACGGTCGGTGAGCAGATTATGGAAGTAGTGGCTGCCCACAACAAGGGTTTGGGGAAACAGGAAATTCACGACCAAGCATCTACCATGTTGGAGATGGTCGGTATTCCTTCTGATCGGAGTCATGAATATCCTCATCAATTTTCCGGCGGGATGAAACAGCGGGTCATCATCGCCATCGCCTTAGCCTGCAACCCCGTACTTCTGATCGCAGACGAACCGACCACGGCCTTGGATGTGACCATCCAAGCCCAAGTGTTGGATATGATCACCGAATTGAAGAATCGGCTGAATACGGCCATGCTGCTCATTACCCACGACCTGGGGGTGGTTGCACAGAATTGTGACCGGGTGGCCATCATTTATGCAGGGCAGATTGTTGAGATCGGTACGTTGCAGGACATCTTCAAACATCCGGTGCATCCCTATACGAAAGGATTGTTGGGGTCGATTCCTTCCTTGGCGAAGGAAGTCAAGCGTTTGAGTCCCATCAAGGGCTTGATGCCAGACCCTACCGATCTTCCTCCGGGCTGCAGCTTTGCTCCCCGTTGCCAAGCTGTCTGTGAGGCGTGCAAAACAAGTGTTCCTCCCGCGACCATACTCAGTGAATCCCATCAAGTCCGTTGCATTTTGGCACAACAGGAGGTACACCATGGCTGAGCCTCTTTTACGCATTGAGCATCTGAAGAAATATTTTTCCACCAACAAAGGTACGCTCCATGCGGTTGATGATGTGAGTTTTACCCTGCAAAAAGGAGAAACGCTCGGGGTGGTGGGAGAGTCCGGGTGCGGAAAATCCACGTTGGGGCGTACGATCCTGCGTCTGCATGAACCCACCGAGGGAAAGGTGTTCTTCGAAGGCAAGGACGTGACCAGCATGGGAAAAGGGGAACTGAAGGCGCTCAGACGCGACATGCAGATCATCTTCCAGGATCCATTTGCATCCCTTAATCCCCGTATGACCGTATATGAGACGATTGCCGAAAGTCTGTTGATACAAAAAATCTATACACGCAGGCAACAACAGGAATTGAACAAGCGGGTCACCGATTTGATGGATTTCGTCGGATTGTCGTCCCGTCTGGTCAACAGTTATCCGCATGAATTGGATGGCGGGCGAAGACAGCGCATCGGAATCGCCAGGGTGTTGGCCCTTGATCCGAAGTTCATCGTATGTGATGAACCGGTGTCCGCTTTGGATGTTTCCATCCAAGCACAGATCCTCAATCTCATGCAGGATCTGCAGGATGAGTTTTCGCTGACCTACCTGTTCATCACCCATGACTTGTCGGTCGTCAAGCATTTGTCCAACGATATCGCCGTCATGTATTTGGGGCAGATGGTCGAGAAAGCTCCGTCTTCGGTGCTGTTCTCTAGACCGATGCATCCCTATACGCAGGCGTTGCTCTCGGCCATCCCGGTTCCTGATCCCGATTATCAAGTCAAACGGGTGTTGCTCAAAGGAGAATTGACCAGTCCGATCGATCCGGAGATCGGCTGTCGGTTCGCCAAGCGCTGTCCGTTTGCAACGGATGCCTGCACTCGGTCCGACATTCCCTTGCGGGAAGTTGAGAAAGGCCATCTTGTTGCCTGTACCTTGGTGTAAATCACAGCATGTACTACTCAGGCTGTGAAAAATAATAGGAGAAAGACCATGAAAAAAACGCTGACCTTGCTACTTGCTTTGCTCTGCAGCGCCGCATTGTTCGCTGGTGGTGCCCAGGAAGGGGTTCCTCAGGCCGGTTCCGGCTACAAGGATACCATTACCGTCGGCCAGGGTGCGGATGTCACGTCCTTCGACCCCCATATCGGAAAGGAGACGCCGGCTGTCGCTGTAACCAATCACATTTTCGACACGTTGGTGGATACCGATCCGGTTACCGGTGAAGTGGTTCCCCAGATTGCAGAGAAGTGGGAGGTACTATCCCCCGTTTCCTATCGGTTTCACATCCGCAAGGGATTGAAGTTCCATAACGGCGAGGATCTGACTGCCGATGATGTGAAGTTCTCCCTCGACCGTGCAATCGCCAGTGCATCCGTGTCATACATCGTCGACTTTATCAAGGAAGTCAAGATCGAGGATGACTACACCGTCTTGGTCACCACCAAGGCTCCCTATGGTCCGACCTTGCGCAATCTTGCCGTTCCGTTTGCAGCGATTGTTCCCAAGGACTATGTGACGGCGAATCCCGATGCCTTGAAGACCAAGCCGGTCGGAAGCGGCCCCTACAAGTTCGTGTCCTGGGCCCAGAACGACAGCGTTCAGCTGGAAGCGTATGACGACTACTATGCCGGTGCCCCCGAGACCAAGAAACTGGTCTTCAAGGTAATTCCGGAAGCATCCCAGCGGACCATCGCACTGGAGACCGGAGAACTGGATATTGCCTATGATATTCTGGTCTCGGACTTGAAGCGAGTGAAGGAAAACAAGAACCTTTCGTTGTTCGAAGCTCCCTCGTTGACCTGCTTCTACATCTCCTTCAATATGCGCAAGGCACCGTTCGATAATCAGAAAGTGCGCCAAGCCATCAATATGGCCATCGATCGTCAGCTTCTGGTGGACACGGTGAACAGTGGAACCGGCGCTCCCGCCGACGAAATCATTGCTCCGGCCGTATTCGGGTATTACTCGACCGGTGTATGGGAATACAATCCCCAGAAAGCGAAGGCATTGCTCGCTGAGGCAGGGTATCCCAACGGGTTTGAGTGTTCCTTGTGGGTGAACAACAACCAGAGCCGTGTAGAGATGTGTCAAGCAATCCAAGAGATGCTTCGCGAGATCGGCATCAAGGTGAAAGTCGAAGTCATGGAATTCGGTACCTTCATCAGCCGCTCCACTGCAGGTGAGCATGACATGGGGTATTTCGGCTGGGTTACTTCCACCAAGGACGCCGATTATACCTACTATTCGTTGGAACACAGCAGTCAGCAGGGCGCCCCCGGCAACCGTTCGTTCATCGCCGATGCTGAAGTGGACCGCTTGGTCGAACTCGGTCGCACCAGTGCCGATACCGCTGTCCGGTTGGATGCGTACAAGAATCTGGCCTTGCGGTTGAAGGAATTGGCTAACAACGCTCCGATCATTTACACCGCAATTACTGCAGGTGCAAACAAGAAGGTGGAGGGTTTCGTCCTCGACCCGATCGGTTATCACCGGTTGGAGACCGTAAAGGTTTCAAAGTAATTTCCGCATTTTCCATGCCGATGGCTACAGGGGAAGCCTGGCTTCCTCTGCAGCCGGCCATCGGTAATCTGCATACATGAAGGAAGAAGAGATGGATACACAGGACCTCGTAGGGAGTATCATACGCATCAGCAATGCGAATGGTATCAGTGGATTTGAGGATGACGTGGTTTCGTTGATCAGGGAGGAAGGAGCAGGACTGGGTAGCTTTACGGAAGACAGCCTGCGAAATCTCTCTTTGAAACGAAGGCAGCATCATCCGGAAAAGTTGACGGTACAGTTGAATGCCCACACCGATGAGGTGGGGTTCATGGTGAAGGCCATTCGTCCCGACGGTATGCTGGAATTTATCACCATAGGCGGCTGGATACCTTCAAACGTCCCTGCGCATATGGTCCGTATCAGAAATAGGGAAGGTATCTACATTCCCGCGATTGTCGCGAGCAAACCGCCGCACTTCATGAGTGAAGCCGAACGCAATGCCCCGCTTGAGATTTCAAATCTTGTTATGGATGTTGGGGCAAGCAGCGCGGATGAGGTCAGAAATGACTACGGCATCGAAATTGGGGCTCCGGTTGTTCCGGATGTGCAATGCACCTATGATGCACAGCACGACACGTTCATAGGCAAGGCATTCGATTGTCGTATCGGATGCGCCGGGGTATTGGAGACCTTGAAGCAGATCAAGGATGTGCCGCTTTCGGTCAATGTGGTTGGGGATTTCTCCAGCCAAGAGGAAGTCGGTACCCGTGGTTCGACCGTCAGCGCCAATACGATCAAGGCCGACTTGGCTATCGTATTCGAGGGTTGTCCCGCCGACGATACCGTGGTTCCTGCTTATCAGGCACAGACTTGCCTCAAGAAAGGACCGATGCTCAGGCATATTGATGCCCGGATGATCACCAACCCGCGGTTTCAGCGGTATGCCTTGGATCTTGCCGGAAAAGCCGGCATTCCCGTACAGCAGGCAGTCCGAGCGGCAGGGGCGACCAACGGGGCTCCCATTCACCTCTCGAACGCGGGTGTTCCCACGATTGTCGTTGGGATTCCGGTGCGATACGCCCATACCCATTACGGCATCAGCACACTGTTTGATGTGCAGATGGCGGTCAAGCTCGTCAAGGAAATCCTGACGCAGATTGATGAACAGGTAATCAGGTCCTTTTGATGGATCGGATGCACATAGGGGGGATGTTCCCCTTGGAACGCCCCCTGCCTGTACAGACAGGGTTCTTCAGCAATCGGGGGGAGGACCTCCGGTTCTTTCTTTCCGGCCGCTGCGCCCTGTATACCTGCCTGCTGGATACCGGGATACAGGACCGCCGTAACGTTGCCTATGTTCCTGCATATACCTGCGAGACGGTATTGTCCAGTTATGAGAAGGCGGGATTCACCCTGCGTTTCTATGATATAAAGAAGACTGATCTTAGCCCTATGTGGAAGCTTTCTGATCTCGCGGGTGTTTCTGTGCTGAATGTATGCGGATACTATGGATTCAGCCGATATGACCACCAGTTTCTGGAGGTTTGCAGGAGAGAAGGCATCCTCATCGTACAGGACATCACCCACAGTATGTTCTCAGTCGATGGTTACTATCCGTTCGCCGACTATTGGGCCGGGAGTGCGCGCAAATGGATGGGGATAGCCAGTGGCGGGGTTGCCATAAAAGCCAAGGGCCGATTCAATGTTCCCCTTCTTCCCCCCGACCCACAGCATCTGGCGGGGCGCCGCTTGGCCATGGAATACCGCAGACAGGCCATCGAACAAGCTGATGTGCAGTATGATGAGCAAGCAACCCGGGTTTTTTGGGAAACCGAAATGCGGCTGCGGTCGATGTTCGACGCATTTGCAGGAGATCCTGAATCGGAACAGATACTGCAAAGCTGCGATGTCACATCACTTCGTGCCCAACGTCGGGAGAACTATCAGACACTTCTTTCCCACTATCATGCGTCAGGGGCCTGTACTGCTCTGTTTCCCGAGCTGGATCCAGATTCCTGCCCCAGTCATTTTACGTTCTACAGCGAGGATCGAGAGCAAACGCAAGCCAAGCTTGCTGCGTGGGGGATCAAAAGTACGGTATATTGGCCGGTACCCCCGATGCTCGACCAAATGACATATCCTTCGGCCTCCTGGATCTATGAGCATGTCCTCAGTGTACAAATCGATCAACGATACCATACATCGGAGATGGAATACCTGGCAGCCATGCTGTCCCGGCTCTGAGCCTCCTTTGGATTATTCCAGAATTATTCAGATGACAGGATTTGCATTTCTTTCGTCCCTACGGGCTTTTCTGCGTTGACCCTCCTCTGGTGTTGTGCAAGGATGAGCACCATAGCAAAGAAAAGAGGTTGTATGGTGGATCTGTTGACCTGTTGTCGTTCTGCACATGGCGATGCCCTGTTTGATATGGATGGGACCTTGTTTGACGGGGATCTCGGCGAGACCACGTTCCTGCTCTGTTTGGTCGGTGAGCTGCTTGAGCGGGATCCTCTCCTGCTTGATTCGGCACAAATTGCTTCTGCCAGTTTCGATTCCGCAATACCGGCATATGCACAGATCCAGAGCTATCAGGATGCATTGGAAAATGGGTTGTTTCAACAGGCATATCGTATGACTGCTTCCTACATGGCCCGATACTCTGATGAACAGATTTTCCAATTCTGCAAGCATGCCTTCTCTCATTTTCAGGAGCCGACCCCGCTACCTGGGTTTTCCTTGGTCTTGCATACCCGTAGCAGTGTGGACTTGTTGCTTCTCCTGCGCGCCTGCCAACGCAACTTGGTGCCGGTCTATCTGGTCTCGGCAAGTCCTCTTTCCGTGGTCCGATCGTTCTGTCGATTGTTCGACCTTGACCAGGTGATTTGCCTCGGTGCAGACCATGATGATCCCGTACTGCCCTATGGGGAAGGAAAAGTGCAGGCATTGGCCCGAATGCAGGTGAAAAAAGCATGTCTTGGCTTTGGAAACAGCACCTCGGATGCCCCGATGCTGGGCCTCTGCGAGCATGTATTTTTCCGAAATCCCGAGGAAGATGGAACATTGCATGATCTTTGCGAAAAAAATGGTTGGACAGAACTATTCTAGTAAGCTTTACAAAGAAGGGCGAAGATTCTATGCTGGAATTCGGAGGGGTTAACGCAATGCGGATACTCGATTATCTTACGGAATCATCGGTGCTTTTCCTTGATGATACCAGCAAACATGACATACTGACGACAATGGCGGCGAACGCTGCCGATCTTGGCTATATTGTTGACAAGCAGACATTTGCCAAAGCGATTCTTGAACGGGAAACCATTATGAGTACCGGTATCGGGCTGCAGGTGGCCATTCCCCATGCGAAATTGTCCACGATCAAGGACTTTTTCGTGGTGGTGGCGATACTGAAACACGATGCAGAATGGGATGCCTTGGACAAAATGCCCGTTCGCTTGGTCTTCATGATCGGGGGGCCCGATGACAATCAGACGGATTATCTGAAAATACTTTCCAAAATTACCTTGGTGATCAAGAATCCTGCACGCAGGAAAGCTCTGATGGCTGCCAAGGATGCGCAGGCTGTGCTTGCTGCATTCGACGAACTGTAAGGTAAACGGGAATCAGTATGGAATTTCACGTATTCTTGTATCTTGCTGCCATTTTTGGTGCCGGATATGTAATCAAGCATATTACGTCTGCAATCAAAGTTCCTGAAGTCACCGGCTATGTATTGCTTGGGGTGATTCTGGGAAACTCCGTTGTCCACCTTCTTACCACACCGGTATTGGACTCGCTGAGTTCGGTTTCCACCATAGCCTTGGGGTTGATCTCCTTCATGATCGGCATCGAATTGAAGCTGGATGTCATCAAGAAGCTGGGCAAGAGCATCATGTCCATCGTGACGTTTGAAAGTATGGGTGCTTTTTTGGTCGTCTCCCTTGGTCTGTATTTCATATTCAGGGCGGACTTGAACACTGCCTTACTCCTTGGGGCTGTTGCCTCGGCAACCGCTCCGGCTGCGACGGTGGCAGTCATCAAGCAGTACAAGGCAAAAGGGGAGCTGACATCCACTATTCTTGCCGTCGTCGGTATCGACGATGCCGCTGCCTTGATCATCTACGTCTTCATCGAAAGTTTTGTCAGTTCAAACTTGTCAGGCAGTTCAGTTTCCGTTCCCTCGATGTTTGCCTCTGCGCTTCTTTCCATTTTCATGGCATTGGGGATCGGAGTGCTTTCGGCGATTGTGTACGGCTTGGTTCTACGCAAGACCCGCAACAATGATTGGATCATGCTTTTGCTCGCAACCTTCATGTTCGCCCTCTTGGGAGTGTGTGAATTGCTGCAGATTTCCGAGCTCTTATCGATCATGGCCTTCGGTATGGTGATCGTGAATACCTCACCGACCTTGAGCAAGAAAAGTGAGGGGATCATCTCAAACTTTTCTCCGATTTTTCTGGTGGCATTCTTCGTATTGGGTGGTGCCCACCTAGACCTCGGTTCCATCCGGACCATCGGGTTGCTCGGTCTGTTCTATTTTGCCATGCGAAGCATCGGTAAAATGGGAGGCGCAACCTTGGGAGCAATCCTCGGCAAGGCTCCGAAGAAGGTTCGCTCCCTCATCGGTTTTTCCTTATTGCCGCAAGTCGGTGTTGCACTTGCACTCGCCTTGGCTATCAATAAAAAATTCGGCTCCGGTCAGTTCGGTGATGTAGGCTCGCAGCTCGCCAGTACCATCATCAATGTACTGCTGTTCACCACGATCATCACGGAAGTTGTCGGCCCTTTGCTGACCCGCTATGCATTGCATAAGGCAGGTGAAGCAAACACTGAGACTGACCACCAATAAAAGGAGGATGCCATGAATCTGCTTATCATTGTATTATCAGAATTGGATTATAAAGAGGATGTGTTTCTGGCACTCCAAAGTGTTGGTATCGCCAAAGCTACCGTGTTTGACGCCATGAGCCTGGATAAAAGCCTTGAAAGTGAATTCAGTTTGTTTACGGGATTCTTGAGGAGCAAGGCGGAGAATGAGGGCGAGCAGCTGGTCATTTTGGCGCCCATTGAAAATCCTTCGCTTGCCAAGGAACTCTTGACCAATTTGGAAGCCGCAGGAATCCCCTTGAAGAAAAACGAGATTCTCAGCCTTACCGTACTCCCTGTTGCGTTCTGCTTTGATCCGACGACCGGTATGTGTGGCTGATAATACAAATAATGTATTCTTCTGCCACTCAGAAGAGAACAAACTAGCTTTCACCCCAAAATGCTTGTATACTGGCCTCACACCATTTCCCCGGGTTCCCTTGGGAAATGGTAAAGGAAGCTTGAAATGGTATCGTCCCTGAAACTCTTGGTCGTAGGAGCCGAGGAGTGTGATGCAGCAATCATTCAGGATGTGCTGCCTCATAGCCTCGTATGCATGACCCCCGGCTGGGAAGATGCCTGCAAGCTTTTGGATCAGCATTCGGATGTTTCATTGCTCATCCTCGACATCGAGCACGCATTCGATACCATCCCTTCGTTGCTGGATGCTTTCCAGACACTTGCTTCCTATCCTCAGATCGGACTGATGTTGCTCTCTCCTGCATCGGTGCTTCCCGATGCCCTGCAAGAGCTCAAGCTGATTCCATCCTCTTTCCTGCTCAAACCATTGGAATCTGCAACCCTGTGTGGAAAGATCGATGCCTATTTAGAGGAACGGGAACATCTTTTGGAGGAAGAGAAGCTGCAGGAACAGGCATTGCTGTTCAATGCAATTTTCCATCAGGCTCCCATCGGCATTGCCATTTCCCATGGGATTGATCGGGTTGCTCCCGATGAACAGGAAGTTTTTCAGGTCAACCATCAGTTCGAGGAGATTACCGGATGGAAACAGGATGAGCTGAGTCGGCTCGGTTGGGCGAAGATCACCCATCCAGATGATCTTGAGGAAGATACGATGAATTTCCGAAGGCTGCAAAGCGGAAAGATCAACGGCTACTCCCTGGAGAAGCGATACCTCAAGCCGGATGGATCGGTCGTGTGGGTGTATATGGTGCTTGCCCCGCTGCTGCTCAAACGTGCCACGCTTTCCACCCATATCTGCCTGATACAGGACATTACCAAACGCAAGCAGGCCGAACAGTCCCTGTTTGAGAGTGAACGCAGCAAGTCGGTCCTGCTTTCCCATCTTCCCGGGATGGCGTATCGCTGTCGCAATGATGCGGATTGGACCATGCTGTTCGTCTCGGAAGGTTGCAAAGCATTGACCGGATATGAGGCCCAGAGTCTGCTGGGCAACCGTGATCTTTCTTTCAACGATCTGATTATCCCCACATCCCGGCTCCTGATACGTCGCGAGTGGGATCGTGTACTCGCCTGCCATGAAGTTTTCCAATTCGAGTATGAGATCATTGCCGCCACCGGTGAACGCAAATGGGTTTGGGAGATGGGGCAGGGCCTCTATTCCGAAACGGATGCCGTCACGGAACTGGAAGGTCTGATTCTTGATATTTCCGATCGGAAGCGATTTGAACAGGAATTGAAATATCATACCGAGCATGATCTTTTGACTGGTTTGTACAACCGTAGGTACCTCGAAGGGGTGCTGCATGCCGATGCGCAGGAAAAGTTGGCAGGAAGGCGCGCCTTGATTTCCGTCAATGTCAGTACCCTGCATATTTCCAGCCTTACCTATGGGTTCCAATACACCCAGGACATCCTTCTGAAGGTTGCCCAGGTATTGCAGGACGTCTGTGCCGCTTCTAACCTGGTCTGCAAGACCCACGAATACCGGTTCGTCATCTACGTGCAGGGATATGCGGATGTGCAGGATCTGACTGCATTCTGCAAAAAGGTATCGAATGCCCTTCAGCCGTATCTCTCCTTGGAAGGCATCAGCTGGGGTTTCGGGGTTTTGGAGATCAGCGAAGAAAACAAGGATGATGAAGAACAGCTTCTCAGAAACCTGCTGGTGGCTTCCGAACGGGCTCTTTCAATGTGGGACAAGGAAGTCGGATTGTGTTTCTTTGATTCGCAGATGGCAATTCAACTTGAACGGGAGGAAGAGATTACCACTGAACTTTCCCGTTTGGCTGCAGGCGAGGGAGAAAGCACACTGTATCTGCAGTTCCAGCCGATCATTGATCTCGTTTCAAATAGTATCTGCAGCTTCGAGGCACTCGCTCGGTTGAGGACTCCTACATTCGGCTTGATCGGACCTTTGGAATTCATTCCCATTGCGGA
Organism: Sphaerochaeta sp.; assembly: GCF_050256055.1. NCBI lineage: Bacteria > Pseudomonadati > Spirochaetota > Spirochaetia > Spirochaetales > Sphaerochaetaceae > Sphaerochaeta > Sphaerochaeta sp. The sequence goes on from NZ_JBFWIJ010000005.1 coordinate 76,660, forward strand.
GAAGACCAAACTCATCATTCCCTTGGGTGAGTCGATCATCCTCCAGGCGTTCCGGTTTTTGCATACCTTGGAAGAATTGGGGTTCAGTAAGGTCGCCATCTCCATCAATATATCAGCCATCCAATTGCTCAATCATGGCTTCATACCAAATCTGATGCGTCATGTGAAGGCAATGGATGTTGAACCGGACCAGATCACTTTGGAAATCACCGAGTCGGTATTTGCCTCGAATTACCAGGAAATCAACCGGATTCTGGGCCAACTGCAGGCGACCGGGATCAAGGTTTCCATGGATGATTTCGGTACCGGGTACTCTTCTTTGGCACGGGAGCGGGAACTGAATATCAATTGCCTGAAGATTGACAAGTACTTCATCGACAAACTGATGGAAATACAAGATGACCAAGCCATAACCGGAGACATCATTTCCATGGCGCACAAACTCGGTCACTGTGTCATTGCAGAGGGCATCGAACATGAACGGCAGAAAACCTATCTTGCACGCTATGGATGTGACAAGATCCAAGGATATCTGGTCAGCCGCCCGTTGGATGAAAAAGATGCCCTGCAATTTTTAAGAAACTGGAAAGTCTAGCGTTCCAACAACAATGATAAGGCTTGCAGATTTTGCTGTCGGTAGGTTCCTTTTACATAGCCCCGTATCGAGCCGTCCGGATCGACCACCACCAAGGTGGGCTGTCCGTCAATGGGGATGCCTGCATCATTGATGAACTGCCGGGTATCAGAGAGGAAGACCACTCCTCCTTCCTGACCGCTTAATTGCGGTTCATATCCTTCAGCAATTCCTTTCCTGATTGCGCCTCGAACAAAGAACGGTGCTCCGCCGACTATGGTGAGGTTGTAAACCGGGTTTCCCTTGATCAAGCTCGGTTGGGTTTTGAATCCTTCATGCCAAAGCAGAAGTTCTTCCTGTTGCTGTTCTCCATTTTTTCGTGAGGAACTGAGCGTCAAGGCAATGACGAGCGGCCGATCATCCAGTAAATCGGCGGGGAACTGGAAAGCTTTTCCGTCAAAGTGTTTCCCTTCCACGGTGGGAAAGGTGGCGGCGAACATGAGTGACGCCTGCAGAAGGATGCCAATACTGATGGTAGTAATAATACCAATTCTCATAAGATAACTTATATCGAATAATGCTCATTCTGTATAGCTCTCCCATCCCCTTGCCGGTGACTTTCACATTGACGGGGCAGGGAAAGCTTGCTATGTTTTAGTTAGTTTATGCTAACTAAAATAATTCCTTGGGAGGTGCATATATGGAGTTGGTACTGGTTCGGCATGGAGAGAGTGCCTGGAATTTGGAGAATCGGTTTACCGGATGGACGGACGTCCCTCTTTCTGCGACCGGAGAGGAGGAGGCAAGACAGGCGGGAAGCCTGCTGCTGAAAGAAGGCTTCGATTTTGATCTGTGCTATACATCCTTTCTGAAGCGGGCGATTCATACCCTCGATCTGATGCTGGATGCAATGGACCGCAGCTGGCTGCCGGTCATCAAGGATTGGCATCTGAATGAACGCCACTACGGGGCGTTGCAAGGTTTGAACAAGGCCGAGACCGCCGAAAAGTTCGGAGAGGAACAGGTCAAGATTTGGCGCCGTTCCTTCGCGGTCCAACCACCCAGTCTGGAATCTGGCGATGCGCGCAATCCTGCAAACTTGGTCCAATACCGGGAGGTGGATCCGCAGAAGTTGCCGTTGACCGAGAGCCTGAAGGATACGATTGCCCGCGTCATTCCCTATTGGGAGGGGGAAATCAAGCCGATGATGCTTGCCGGTAAGCGTTTGGTGATCGCAGCCCACGGCAATTCACTGCGCGCATTGGTCATGTATTTCGATCACCTCACCGAGGATGAGATCATGCAGGTCAACATCCCTACCGGTATTCCACTGGTCTATACCTTCGATACCGATGGTACGGTGAAAAGCAAGCGGTATTTGGGGGACAAGGCCGCCTTGGAAGCAAAGATGCAGAAAGTAAGCAACCAAGGCAAGGTTAAGAAACACTGAGCGCTACTGCTGCTCCTGATTGGTGAAACGGGAGAGGAAATCCCTGAGTTGTTGGCTTTTTGGATTCTTGAACAATTGTTTCGGATTTCCCTCTTCCTCGATTTTTCCGTCAAGCATATAGACCACATGGTTGGAGACCTCACGGGCGAAGGCCATTTCGTGAGTGACCACCAACATGGTGGTGCCCTCTTTGGCAAGCGCCTTCATGACATCGAGTACCTCTCCGACCATCTCAGGGTCCAAGGCACTGGTCGGCTCGTCGAAGAGCAGGATTTCCGGTTGCATGGCCAAGGCGCGGGCAATGGCAACCCGCTGCTTCTGTCCCCCGCTGAGCTGGTGGGGCTTGGCATTGATGTAGGATGCCATCCCCACTTTGTGCAGGTAGAACAATGCGGCCTGTTTTGCGTCTTCCTTGCTTTTCTTCAGGACTTTGATCTGGCCGACCATGCAGTTGCTCAGCACGCTGTGATTGTTGAACAGGTTGAAGGATTGGAAGACCATCCCCACTTTTGAGCGGTACTTCGACTCATCAACCCGGTCATCCAGAATGTTCTCGCCATGAAAGAATATTCTTCCGGCAGTCGGGGTTTCCAGCAGATTGATGCATCTCAGCAAGGTGGATTTCCCCGAGCCCGATGCTCCGATGATGGAGGTGACATCCCCGGTTTTCACTTCAAAGTCTATATCCTTGAGCACGACGTTGGTGCCGAAGGTCTTTGAAAGATGTTCGATTTTCAGAATTTCCGGCATCAGCTTCTCCTTTGGTCCTGCTTGCGGGGGAACGTGGTCATCCCACTGGTGAAGGTCAGGGTGTCGGTGGTGGCCAGGTCGAAATTGACCGGTCCTGCCATGCGGTTCTCAAGTGCAAGCAACAAGCGTGAACAGGCGAAGGTGAGCACGAAGTAAATGATCAACACCACCGAAGCTGCTTCAAAATAGGTGTAGAGGGCACCGGAGATGCTCTTGAAGGTAAAGAACAGTTCAACGGTTCCAATGATGGATAGGACACTGGTGTCCTTGATGTTGATGATGAGGTTGTTCCCGATTTGCGGCATGATGTTGCGCAACGCTTGGGGAAGGATGACCTGAAGCATGGTTTGGAAATGGTTCATGCCGATGGCCTTCGCCCCTTCGGTCTGCCCGATGTCAACCGAGAGGATGCCGCCACGGACTGTCTCGGCCATGTACGCCCCGGTATTGATCGAGACGATGAGGATGGCAGCCTGCCACATCCCGAGATTGATTGAGAACACTTGGCTCGCCCCATAGAAGATGAAGGCTGCCTGCAGCATCATCGGGGTTCCTCTGAACAGTTCGACATACCCGGTGAGTATCAGTTTGAATACTTTGACCAGGACCCTGTAGACCAGGTTGTCTTTTTTCCTGGGCTCAAGGGTCTGGACAATACCGACTGCAAAGCCGATCACGCACCCCAAAAATGTACTGATGATGGCAATGGCCATAGTAGTAGCGGCCCCTTTGGCAAGGGAGCCGCTGTACTCCTGGAAAATGTAGATCATCCTTTGCAGGAAGTTCATTTCAGATATGGACATGAGAATTCCTTACCTTATTTGGACAACGGCTGCACGGCGATGGCTTGTTCCATCATGGCATTGAAGTCGTCGACCGTCAGACCAGCTAAGACACCGTTGATGGCTTTGGTCAATTCAGGGTGTTTCTTGGAGACGGAGATACCGATGTTGATCTCTTCATCACTCACCTTGAAATCGTCTTTCGAGCCGGTGAAGTCAAGGATTTTCATGCTCGGATAGGCTACGATTGCCGCCTTTGCGGTGGGCATATCGGTGCAGATGTAATCGACGCGCTTGCTGTTCAGGGCGACCAGCATTGCCGGTGCAGACTCCTGGGCCGGAAGAATGTTGGCATTGGGAATCTGGGGAAGGCAGACGTCATACCAGATGGTGCCCAACTGGCTGGTGCAGGTACCGCCGGCCAGGTCGGTGATTCCGGTTGCAGAGGCGTACTTGTTGTCCTTGTTGGTCAATACGACGATGGATGCATAGTAATACGGGGTGGTGAAATCGACCATCTGGAGTCGTTCGGAAGTGATTGACTGACCGGCGATGACGCAGTCAACCGTTCCGGATTGTACTGCAGGTACCAACGAGTCCCAATCGAGCTTCATGATCTGCAGTTCATAACCAAGCTTCTCTGCAATCAATTTGGCCATCATGACGTCGTAGCCATAGGCGTAATCCTTGGAATTCGCAATGGGAACGGCCCCATTCGCATCGGTGGTTTGCGTCCAGTTGTACGGGGCATACCCACACTCCATGGCAACTTTCAAGACTTTTTTCTCGGACGCTGCGGGAGCTTCCTTTGTTCCTTGGGCAAAGAGTGAGCCGGTGAGGCAAATGAGCAGAACAAGCGCCAACACAAGAGTTTTTTTCATAGAATCCTTCCTTTACCGTGGCAGGGAAACGTTCCTTCCCACTTTTGATGTTAAGAAGCATACAACGAATAAAAACGAGTGTCAATTTGTTAGAAAATCTTTTTCTTTGTTATTTTAGTAACAAAACAACCCAAAATTATTGTATTCCTGAACAAGTATAGGATCATACAAGGGAAAGCCCTTACCCCGTTTCCGGAGATTGAATACCTCCTCTGCTCACTGAATCCTGGTATCAGATACGCTTGGTGGTGTGAAAAACGGTACTCACCAGAACATACAAAGTTGGTACAAGTTGCAAATTATTATATGCTATATAAATAAATATTATTCTTCTTGACTTGTGTAATGAGGGGTCTATACTTGAAGCAGGTTAGTACAAAAGAGAACGAACTGGAGGGAGCACGTGTCACACCCACGAAGATCACGGGTAATCAATTCTTCTCGGGTCATCCATGAATTATGGATCGAGGACCAACTCAGTCGTGCCGATCTCTCTGCGAGGCTTGGGCTGACAAAGTCATCCATCTCCAACATCGTCAATACCTTGCTTGAACAAGGAATCGTAAAGGAAAACGAAATCATAGACCCGGGTCCCAAAGGTGGAAGGAGGGCGATCGGGCTTACCCTGAATCATGCATACTTTCATGTTCTCGGCATTGAGATCAGGTCTGATTCGTATACTGCCATTTCCGTGGATCTGGAAGGGACCGTCCTGTTCAGTGAAACCCAACCGGAAGGTTGTACGGCTTTGACATTCAAACATGCGGTTGTCACACGCATTCAATCGCTTTGCGACCAACTGAAAGGCATGCATCGTCATCTTTTGGGGGTAGGGATTGCCTTTTCGGGTGTTATCGATGCAGAAAGACAGATGATTCTCCGCTCTGTGTCCTTGGATTTCCAGACTCCGTTTGATTTCGGAAAGGAAGTTGCCTCTGCGTTTCCCTTTCCGGTCATTCTGGAAAACGATGCAAACTGCGGGGCCTGGGGCGAGGTGGTTTTTCAGCGAAAGCGGAAGCTTCGGAATTTCATGTTCGTCTTGATAGAATTCTTCAAGCGCTATGAGGTCCAGACCGAGCTGGCACAGCCCACCATCGGTCTTGGCTTTGGATTTGATGGAAAGATTTACCGGGGAAGCAGCAGCCAGGCAGGTGAATTCAAGAGTGTCTTCAACACTGATCCGCTTTCCTCCAAGCAGGTGATCATCCATAAGAATGTTCCGATCACTGAAGATGGGGAGGCTCTCAGAACCTATATGCAGGAAATCTGCAAGAACCTGGCGTTTCTGATCAATACCCTGGACATCGGGCATGTTTTCATCGGTGGGAACATAGAGCCGCTTCAGGCTTTCGTTCCTGACATGCTCCGTTCCTGTCTCCAGGCGAATTCCCTGACCCAGAGTGATGGGGATTGCCATATCCAGTTTTCTTCGCTTGGCTTTCTGGCAGTTTCCTTTGGAGCGGCTGCTCTGGTCCTGGATAAGGTATTGATGAATCTCGAACCCCTTTCTGAAGAGGCGAGTGAGACGGTTCTTCCGCTGTTCCACCTCTTGTCCTGATGTGAATATCCCTTCCTGAGAAGGTTTGAAGCAATGGAGGTTTTCTATGAAAACAAAACGGTTGTTCGTGTTTTTGCTCGCTCTGTTTCTCGTTTCACCTGCCTTGTTGTTTTGCGCAGGAACGAAGGAACAGGCAAGCACTGAAACAAAGGACGGAGTGATTACGTTGTCCGTGTATCACTACCTGGATCAGACGGACAAAACCACAGCCCCGAATTTCCAGCATCTGGTGGATGTCTTTGAACAGGAGAATCCCAATATCAAGCTCTCCTTCGAGTACGGGTATGGCGAAGCTTTCCATGACAAGTTGCAGACCATGGCGATGAGTGGGCAGCTTCCCGATATCATCTTGCTGTATCCCGGAAAACGGACCAGCCAGGTTACTTCAGCGGGGTTGGTACAGGACCTTCGTCCCTATCTTGCCGGGCATGAGGGCGAGTTCGCCGATATGGCAATGCAGGGACAGGGTGAACAAGGTGAGATTTGGGAGTTGCCTGAGGACATCAGCATTACTTCGATCATGTACACCAACAATCGGTTGCTCAAACAGCTCGGACTCACATTCCCGAAAACGTATGAGGAGCTGTTGGCCCAAGGAGAGGTGATCAGGGCAGCCGGATTGATTCCCATTTCAATCGCAAACAAGGACGCATGGCCGATGCAATCCTGTCTGGCCGGTATGCTGGTTGAACGCGCCGGCGGCATGGCATGGTTCGATAAGGCCTTGGCGGGTGAAGCCAGCTTTGCCGATCCGCAGTTTGTGCATGCGATGGATATCATCAAGGAACTGAACGACAAGCAGATGTTCTCTCCGGGAACCAATCAATTAGCCTATGGACAGGGTCTGGACGACTTTGTGAATGAACGGGCCGTGTATTTCATCGATGGTGGTTGGACCGTCAACAATATGGTCGGTGAGTTGACCGATCAGCAGAAGACGTACATGAGTCTGGAGTCGTTCCCCGACATCCCTGATCAGCAGGGAAAGAGCCAGAGTGCCTCCGCAACCGCCGGCCAAGGGTTCGGCATGAATGCAAAGCTCAGTGATGCAAAAGCACAGGCTGCTTGGAAGTGGATATGGTTCTATTCCGGTCCCGAGGGCTCGGCGATCCGTCAGCGCTACGGCAGGCTTCCCGCCTACAACCTTGCAGAACCCGCCGATGCGGACCCGATGATCAAGAAGTTGATCGCCTTCGCCGCGAGAGTGCCCATGGGATATGTGATGGACTCGGTCATCGATGCTGAGCCGATCGGAACTTTCAACATCAATTTGCAGAATATGATGTTTGGTACGATGACGAGCACACAGGTGGCTCAGGAACTTGAGACGATGGTGCAGGCCATAGGTCGCTAGGAATTTGGCAGCTCTTCCCCTTCGGGGGAGGAGCTTGTATAAGGAAGGATCGTACATGACCTACGCACGTCAGAAACATCTCAGCTACTGGATTTTCATCCTTCCGGGGCTGCTCCTGTTTGCTTCGGTAATCCTGTTTCCTGTTGCCTTCAGTTTTTCGCTGAGTTTCACCAAATGGAATGGGTACAACCTTCCTGCTTGGGTGGGTTTGGAGAATTACGGCAAGATCATTGAGGATCCGGTGTTCCTGCATTCGCTGCGGAACAATCTTTTGATCGTGGCCATCTCTGTGTTCGGCCAGATTCCGTTGGGATTTTTGTTGGCGTTTTTGCTTCACCGGAAGTTGGTCCGATACGGATCTTCCTTCCAGACCATGATTTTCCTTCCCATCACCATTTCCCCAGTTGTCGTGGCGTTGCTGTGGAACCAGATTTTTTCCTCCTCGGGTATCGTCGTAGCGGTTATCCGGATGCTGACCGGTGAGAGCCAATATGTCATGAAGATATTTGAGGACAAACAACTGGCGGTCATCCCGATTCTGTTGGTGTTGCTTTGGATGCACACCGGTACCTACATGATCATTTATTATGCCAATTTGCAGAAGATGACTCCTTCGGTCTTGGAAGCAGCCCAGATAGATGGAGCGAGCGAGGGCCAGATGTTTCGCAGCATCATCCTTCCCAGCATGATCGGAACCATTGCTACGACAGCAATTTTTGCAATTTCCGGAAGCCTGAAGGCCTTCGACCTGATTTATGCGATGACCGGTGGAGGACCGGCTCATTTTACCGAGGTTATCGCCATTTATATGTATGTAAACACATTCAAGTATTATAAATATGGGTTCGGCAGCGCCGTTTCCATCATCATAGTCCTGTTGGCTGTTGGTTTGATCCTGCTGTTGCAATATTTCAGCAGGAAGCTCGAGCGCAAGTTCGACTAGGAGGGAGGCATGAAAAAACGACATACCATAGGAAGTTTTTTTTCCTATATCCTTATGATTACCTTCTCCTTGTTGACGATTCTTCCCTTGCTTTGGATGGTGGTGAACGCCTTTAAACCCCATGCCATGATCATCCGCCACCCGCTTGCGTTTCCAACATCCTGGTATTTCGATAATTTTATCGTATCCTGGACACAAGGCCATTTAGGGATCTATTTTCTCAACAGCCTGTTCTACTCCTCCGTGGCAACGCTCCTGACGGTTTTGTTTGCCTTGAGCAGCGGGTATGCACTGTCCAAATTCTCCTACCGCAGCAGTCGGCTTGTGTACATGCTGTATACACTGGGGTTGCTCATTACGGTGCATTCGGTTATCGTCCCTTTGTTCATCATGGAAACAAAATTGGGTATTGCAAACACTCGTTTGGGTGTCGTGCTTCCCTATATTGCGTTTGGTCTTCCTTTCCAGGTATTTTTGGCCACAACGTATATCAAGGGGATTCCCGACTCGCTCCAGGAGTCTGCAATCATCGATGGATCGAACTTTCTGCAAGTCTTTGCAAAAATCATCATTCCTGTTGCAACGCCTATTATAGCCACGATGTTCATCTATACGTTCCTGGGCAATTGGAATGAATTCGTCCTGGTCTTGACCCTTACCAGCGAGCTTACCATCCGTTCGCTTCCGGTCGGCATCAATAGCTTCGCCGGGGGCATGTCCAGGGATTACGGGCTGCAGTTTGCAGCATTGGTGATCGGTACCCTGCCGATGGTCATCTTCTACCTGCTTTTCAGGGATAATATCGCCCAGGGATTCGCCGCTGGGTCGACGAAGGAATAATTGATTGTATGCATGCACATCCTCCTCTGATCCCCTTTCCCTCGCAATCTTTTGCGTGGAAATCCTCATGGTTCCCTCTTCCAGCCATGCCGCTGGTTTTCTCGGCTCCCGAAGCATGGCGTACAGTACTTGGAGCCGGGGTTGCTTCTCTCAAGCTATCGGTGCAGTGGTCTTCTGAAGCGGGGAATGCCGATGTTTTCTTTGAGAAAACGGCATCGAAACGAGGTCCTGAATCATATTCCCTGGATGTACAATCCAAGCAGATACACGTCACTGCACAGCAACCGGAAGGAGCCTTCTATGCCCTCATGACGCTGTCGCAATTGTTGAAGGCATACCCCCAAGAAATTCCTTGTTGCAGCATCGAGGATGCACCGGCTTACCCTTGGCGTGGCTTCATGCTGGATGTTGCTCGTAATTTTTTCTCTATTGATGAATTGTACCGGATTGTCGATCTTCTGTGCACATTCAAGATGAATGTGCTGCACCTGCATCTCAGCGACGACCAAGGTTGGCGACTCGAGATTGCAAGTCATCCTGATCTCGTGTGTGATCCTTCTCGAAGCTATACCCAATCGCAGATGCGGGATTTGCAGCAGTATGCTGCAGTACGGAATGTCCAGATCGTTCCGGAGATTGATCTTCCCGGGCATACACTCGCATTATTGTCGGTGTATCCCCAGTACAGCTGTACAGGCGGACCATTTGAAATCCCTGTCGGAGAGGGGATTTTCCAAGATATTCTGTGTGTCGGCAAGGATGAAGCCTTGCAATGTGCGAAAGGTATCCTGCGTGAAGTCAGTGAGTTGTTCGACTCCAAATTCATTCATCTGGGAGGAGATGAGATTCCCCTGCAACGATGGGCTGCCTGTCCGGATTGCATACGGCGCAGACAGGATCTTGGCCTTTCGGATGAAAAGGATTTGCTCCGCTGGTTCTGCAACGAGATGGCTGCGTATGCACGAACTTTGGGCAAGCACCTGATTCTTTGGAACGACTATGTGGATGACGGGTATGACCGGTCGATCACCACCCAGATCTGGAATCCGCTGAAGGCAACGGGTCAAGCCGCCAGGACTTCGATCAAAAGTGATTACTTCCATACATATCTGGATATGGATCATGCATTGGTTTCTCTTCATACGGTATACAAGTATGGGAGAATCTTACGGGATGCTTCCTCCCTCATTGGTTCTGAATTGTTGCTTTGGACCGAATACATCAGTACTTTGGATATGTTGGAAGGTCATCTGCTTCCCCGTTTGTTGGCTGGTGCTGAGATTTTCTGGACTCAACCGGATGCGTGTTCTTATAAACGGTTCAACAAAGTACTGCGGGAAAATCAAGCGTTGTTTATTCCTCGGTTCAGTGCTTTCACCCCGGCAGATCTTTGGGATCCTCCACGTTGGGAGCAGTACTACCGACGTTGGAAACGAAAACGCAGGGTCCTGCGCAACAGCAGGGAAGCGGGTATTTCTTTGTAAAGTGTCAAAAATCCATTGCTGAAGGATTCGGCTTGGTTCTTGTTTCTGAGTTTCTTTCTCTCTGTAATTCCGCCCAAAGGCAAAATGCATGGTTCCCTATGACGGACCGCGTGGATACCAGTCAATCTTCGATCGCGAGAATCCCTGGGTGTTCCACGGTGCCTTGCCTCGAATGCTTCGAATGGTACCGGAAAGCAATCTTGAATACAAGTTTGATTACAAAAATTATACCATTAGTATAGAAATACAACCAAAAAGATGGTTAATCCCAGACGGTTCCTGAAGATCAAGGAAGCTTTGTATACAGATAACTCTTTGAAATAATAGGATATCCATGTTTGCTCCAATTTCTCATTTCATCCGTTGACAGGTTGGTTTGGCATGTTATACTTTGCACAGGTGTTACGAAACACCTACCGATGTCTTGTAGGAAGACGTAACACAGGTTCACTAAGGAGGAACAGAAAAATGAGGAAAAAACTGTTGGGCATGGTGGCATTGAGCCTCATGGTCGTCTTGGCAGCCGGCACGCTGTTCGCCGCTGGTACCAAGGAAGAATCGAAAGATGTTACCGTAAACATGTTCCAGCTCAAGGTTGAGATCAAGGACGCCATCGATGGATATGCTGCGAAATATTCTGCGGCTACCCCTGGGGTGACGGTGAAGGTGGAAACCCTTGGCGGTGGTGCAGACTACGGCGGGGCGTTGAAGGCGAAAGCCCAGGCCGGGCAGATGCCCGACATCTTCGTCATCGAAGGTCGTGGTGGATATGACATTTGGAAGGACTACATTGCAGACCTGAGTGACCAGAGTTGGGTATCCGATACCGATCTCGCATTCAAGGTTGACGGCAAGGTCTATGGTTTCCCGGTTGCCATTGAAGGATATGGATTGGCGTACAATGCAGAGATCCTGGCAAAAGCAGGCATCGATCCGGCAACTTTGACCACTCGTGCAGCGTATGAGAAGGCATTTAAGATTCTCGATTCCAAGAAAGCTGAACTGGGAATCGATGCTCCGGTCGCCATGGCGGCTTCCGTTGCCGGCGGCATGTGGTGGGTGGCTGCCCAGCACAACCTCGCCTGCTATTGGGGCGGCGGTTTGGATTTCACCGATACCTCCATCATCGACATGGCCCTCAAGGGCAAATTGGATGATGCCCGGTTCCTGCAATATGCAAAGTATTTGCAGTTGCTCTTCAAGTATGCCGATCAGAAGATCCTGCTCAACGGCAGCTACGATGATCAGGTCGGTGCTTTCGCCCAGGGCAAGACTGCATTCCTGCATCAGGGCAACTGGGTTGATCCGAACCTGAAGCAGCTTGGCGTCACGTTCAAGATTGGGTACGCTCCGCATGCATTCCTGGACACCGTGGAGAAGGGGTTGTATCTCTTCGCTCCGAGCTGGTACTGCGTCAATGCCAAGAGTCCGAACGCCGAGGCTGCCAAGGCATTCCTGACTGCAATGGCTACGACGGCCGATGGACACGACTATATGGTCAACAAGGCCGGCATGATTCCCGCCTTCAAGTCCGTCACCCTCAAGCCCGCCGGGCAGCTCAGCCAGGCTTTGATGGAAGCTAACGCCAGAGGCGGCAACTATGGCGTCTTCTTCGGTATGCTTCCTGATGGTGCAGGGCAGAACGTCTTCGGACCTATTTTCGATTTGTTTGCCCAGAACCAGAACAATCTTGATCAGTTCATTGCTGACATGAAGAAGGCAGTAGCCAATCTTCCCAACATGTAAGCAGCATCATGTTCTTGCACAGGGGTCTTTCCCTGTGCAAGAGTTTTCTTCCTCAGTACGTTGCAACGGGGAGCAATAGCAAATGAAACAGAATCGTGCCGTCAATATACTGTTCGTGGCGCCTTGCGTATTCGCCTTTATCATGATCATTGTCATTCCATTCTTCTTTGGTCTGTATTATTCGGTTACGGACTGGAATGGGGTGAGCAATAGTGTCAAATTCGTCGGGTTGAAGAATTTCCACAATCTGCTGTCCACACCGGATTTCATTTATTCGTTTTTGATCACAGTCGCCTATACGCTGATGAATATCGTCTTCATCAATGTCGTGAGCTTCATCCTCTCGTTGATCGTCACCAGCAAGATTAAACGGCGGAATTTTTATCGTGCCGGTTTTTTTGTTCCCTATCTTATCGGTGGAATTGTCTTGGGCTACATTTGGCAATTCATTTTCAACAACATTCTGGTAAGTCTCGGTTCACTGTATTCCATCAAATTTTTGGAAACATCGTTCCTCAGTCTTCCCCATACCGTCATTTGGACGATGGCTTTCGTCAACACCTGGCAATATGCCGGGTACATCATGTTGATTTTCGTCGCTTCCATCCAGAGTATTCCCTCCTCACTTATGGAGGCTGCCAATGTTGATGGAGCCAGCTACTTCTCACGGGTCATCCATATTCTGGTCCCGATGATGGCCAATGCGTTCACCATCTCGATCTTCTTGACCTTGACCACTTCGTTCAAACAATTCGATATGAACCTGACGTTGACCAACGGAGGTCCTGCCACCCGCTTCATGGATGCTCCGGTAAAAGCCAGTCAGTTGCTGGCCATGAATATTTTCGATACGGCAAGAGCGAACCGAATGGCGGAAGCCCAGGCAAAGGCAGTGGTGCTGTTTGTTGCCTTGTTGGTGGTTTCCTTGATCCAAGTATCGGTGAATAAGAAAAAAGAGGTGGAGATGTGAACACTACACTACGTTTGGAAGCAAAAAATCGTAGGTTCAAGCCTGCCATGCTGTTGTTGGAACTCTTGACCATCCTGCTCTTCATCCTCTTTATGTTCCCCTTCTTCATGGTCGTACTGAATTCTGCAAAAACCTCGAAGGAAATTATTTTCAACGCCATTGCCTGGCCTTCTACCTGGAAGCAGTTGGGGACCAATGTCTCGCTGATATTCAACAACGCAACCGTTGATTATCTGGGGGCATTCGCCGACAGTATCTCGATCACCGTCATCTCGCTCTTGGTGATCGCTCTTTGTTCTTCGATGGCCGCTTGGGTGCTGGTACGTAACAAGACCTGGTGGTCGACCTTTTTGTTCATGGCCTTCGTTTCGGCCATGGTCATTCCTTTCCAGGTGCTTATGTATCCGTTGGTACGATGGATGCGTGTAAGCGGTGATTTCATCCACCTTCGGTTGCTCGGAACCATTCCCGGTATTGTATTCGCATACTTGGGTTTCGGCAGCCCGCTCTCAATCTTCATTTTCCACGGTTTCATAAAGAACATCCCCTTGGAAATCGAGGAATCGGCTACCATCGACGGATGTCCTCGGAGCAAAATTTTCTTTAAGATAGTGTTTCCCTTGTTGCAACCAATCATCGTCACCGTTTTGATCCTCAATGGGATCTGGATATGGAACGATTACCTGCTGCCGTTGCTGGTATTGGGTTCCAATGGGAAAGTGCAGACCATACCGATTGCCGTTACGGCGTTTGCCGGTGCCTACCTCAAGCAATGGGACCTCATTCTGACATCCACGTTGATCGCCATGCTTCCGATTATTGTGTTATACATCTTTGCCCAACGATACATCATCAAAGGTATGGTTGAAGGTTCTATCAAATAGAGGAGAGACAGGAAAAATGAAAATTGTTCTGGTTGGTGCTGGGAGTATCCAGTTCGGGTATGGTACGCTCGGTGATATCTTTGTCAGCAATACGCTCATCGGATGTGAGATTACCTTGCTTGACATCAATGCCAAGGCTTTGGAAGTCGTCTTGCAGACCACCAAGGATTTTCTTGCCAAACACAGACTCTCCTATACGGTGAATGCAACCACCGACAGAAGGGCTGCGTTCCAAGGTGCCGATTTCATCATTTCGTCCATAGAGGTGGGAAACCGGTTTCAGCTCTGGGATGAGGATTGGAAAATCCCCCTGCAATATGGGGTGCACCAGGTCTACGGGGAGAATGGGGGACCGGGAGGCGTGTTCCACTCCCTTCGGATCGGCAAGGTTATTCTGGATATTGTCAAGGATGCGATGGAGATCTGTCCTGATGCGTGGATTTTCAACTACTCAAATCCGATGACTGCCATCTGCACGACGGTCAAGCGCGCATATCCCGAGGCCAAGTTCGTCGGCATGTGCCATGAGATCGGGTGGCTGGGGCGTTGGCTGCCTCGTATGCTGGACCGGAAGCTGGAGGACATGCACTTCAGGGCAGCAGGGTTGAACCATTTCAGCTGCATGTTGGAGTTGACCGACCGGAAGACCGGCGAGGACCTGTATCCGTTGGTACGCAACAAGGCGGAGGCCTTTTTTGAACGGGAGCCCGGATACAGTGATTTGTTCGATGAATATCGAAAGACCGGTAAGTTGGATGCGGCTGAGCGATTTCACAAAGGGGAAACCGACAGCAAAAGCTCCTATGACTGGGCTGACCGACGTCTGGTGCAATTCATGCTGAAACAGTACGGGTTGTTGCCCATTACCGTTGACAGTCATTTCGGGGAATACCTGAGTTGGGCTTGGGATGTGGTGGACCACCGGGGTATCCTTGATTTCTACGATGTCTACAAAATCATGTTGTCGCAGGAAGTCCCGCATGAAATCCATCTGCAGACTGCTGAGCGGGTGATCCCTATCATCGACGGCATTCTCGGTGATGCCAATTATGAGGAAGCCGCGGTGAATCTGCAGAACAACGGCCTGATCGAGGATCTTCCTTCTTGGTTGGCGGTTGAGGTCCCTGCGATGATCAACAAGGATGGAGTGACCGGAATCAAGATGAAACCGGTACCGAAAGGATTTTTGGCGTTGTTGCGATCGTATGCCGGAGTGTATGACTTGACGGCGGAAGCGATTATTCACGAAAGTAAGGCTTATGCAATGCAAGCGTTGCTGGCTAATCCGGTGGTGAATCAAGCCCTGCCGTTGGAAGCAATGTTCGACCGAGTGATCAGCAAGCAGGAGAAGTGGTTGGGGTATCTGAAATGAATGAGACGGCGGATGGGAGTATACTTCCATCCGCTGAATTTTATATGATGGCCATATGTCTACAATCAAGGAAATTTCCCAAAAAGCAGGAGTAAGTCCCACAACGGTTGCCAACGTACTGTATGGCCGAACCGGCAAGGTTTCCACTGCTACGCGGGAAAAGGTGCAAGCAATCATCGAGGCGGAGAAGTATGCTCCCAATATGGGAGCCATGATGCTGCTTCGGAACAATTCCAAGATCATCGGGGTGATCATGTTCACCGAACCGCGACATAATGAGACGGTTCTGGAAGACCCGTTCTCCTCCGCGATCCTTGGTGCCATGGAACGTGAAATACGAAGTAACGGGTATTTCATGATGTTGTATATCACCAGTGATGAGGATGAGGTTGTCCGGCTTTCGAAAGCTTGGAAAATGGACGGATTGGTTTTGGTCTGGGTTCCGGGCAATATCTGCAGGATCATCAACTCCAGCGTTGATGTGCCCTTGGTATACATCGATTGCTTCTTCAACGACGACGCACATGTTTACCACAACATCGGGTTGGAGGATAAGCAAGGCGGGTATGAAGTAACAAGGTATCTGCTGTCGATGGGTCATACCAACATACTGTTTCTTCCCTGCAATCCCATTTTCCCCGGTGGAGATTCCGAACGGTTTGCAGGGTGTCGACAGGCATTCACGGAACGGGGTTTGGTGTTGCCCGACAACGCGAGCAGGCCGTTGCCGTATGACCGGGTGAAGCGGGAGAAGATCTATCTGCAGATCGCAGACAAGCATTCCGGGTATACAGCACTGGTGTTCTCTTCTGATTATTATGCCGCCGAAGCTTTGACGTTCTTCCAGGACCAAGGGATCAGCGTCCCAGGGGATATTTCCATCACCGGGTTCGATGACAACATCTTCTCCCAATTGGTGACCCCCCGTTTGACCACGGTGCACCAGGATTCCAGTGAGAAGGGAAGGCTTGCCATCCAGATGCTGATGAAACTCATCCACGGCGAACCTGTCCCGGAGGAACGGATCAGGCTTCCGATCCATCTTCAGGTGCGCGATTCGGTGAAAAAACTGTAAAATCGGGATATTATGTTACTTTATTATTGCTGAATAAAGAACATTACTTTACAAAATCCCGCAAAGAGGCGCATAGTAAGGCATGCATACGAAACGAGTATTGGCTGCGTTGTTGATAATTTTGGTTTGTCTGGCACCGAACCTCTTTGGCCAGAACCCCGGTGAGTCAGCAACCTTGACCCGGTTGTTTGCCGAAGGTCCCGATACATTGAGCTTCACCAAGCAGTTCTCCTCTGCCGTTCCCCTTGTTTCAATGAACCAGTTGCTTGCCCAATTGACTGGGCAATTGGGTCACTTCAAACAGGTGGAGGGAAATGCCAATCCGTATACGGTGGCATTTGAGAAGGGTACTGTCACCGCCTACATCAGTCTTGACGGGCAGGGACGCATCGCCGGTTTGCAATTCACTCAGATCGTCAGGAATGATGGTACGCTCTCCGATGCGGTTGCGCAACTGATCTCTCTGAATCAGCAGACCTCGGTACTCATTCGAAAGAACGGGGAGGTGCTGGCATCTCATCTGCCCGATGTTCCGCTTGCAGTGGGATCGGCCTTCAAACTGGGTGTCTTGGCGGCCGTCGATGATGCCATACAAGCAGGGAGGCTGCGTTGGGATCAGAGTATCGCCCTTCAGGATGCATGGAAAAGCCTTCCTACGGGAATCCTGCAGGATTGGCCGGCCGGTTCTCCTGTGACCGTGGGAACCTTGGCTTCCTTGATGATTTCTGTGAGTGACAACACGGCAGCCGATGCACTCATCGCCTTGGTCGGCAGACAGCAGGTGCAACACTACCTCCTCAAGAATACCCCGGTTCTCACCACGAAGGAAATGTTTCAGTTGAAGAATCCTGATAATGCCGATCTCCTTGCGAAGTTTCGTAGCGGTTCAGTCTCTGTACGTGAACGCTGTCTCGAGGAATTGGTGGGGCGGCCTCTCCCTGATCCCGGGCTGTTCTCCGGTGATCCCGTAGCATTGGATGTAGAATGGTTTGTCAATGCTTCCGCTTTGGCCGATCTCATCGAACGACTCCAGAGTTTGGACTTGATGACCATCAATGGAGGATTGGCGACCAAGGAACACTACAAGCGGGTCGCCTTCAAGGGTGGGGCGGAACCTGGGGTTCTGAATCTTACGTCATACTTGGTGGATGCCGAGCAGAATCGATACACGGTGGTAGTGACGGTAAATGATGCGCACAAACCATTGGATGAAAAGAAAATCATGGAGATCTACCAAGCCATTCTCACCTATCTGTAACAAGAAGACACCAAGGCCCCGATTCCCACGTCAATTGGTCGTTGCAAGCGTACAACCCTTATTTCTTGCCTTTCTCTTGCCCTGAATCAGATCCCCCATTGTGTTCTGATCCGTTTCCTTGTGCCTCATGGTTCTGGGTCATGGTTTGCACATTCAGGGATAATTGAGTTTTTTCATAGATCTGCAATTGGACACGCTCTTGTTCGGAGAGTTGTACAGGATTTGCGACGGATAGACGTTTCTGGTTCCGTATCACCATCCTGGCAAACACTTTTTCCTGAATTCTGGTTTGGGTGGTGGCACCGAGAAACACCCCTTCAATCTGTATTCTTTCCCTGTCCTGAATTTGCAGTTGGGCTTTGGCTTCCTCACTCAGCATGATCTGTACTTTGGCACCAGAGTCGGTCAATAGATACAGTGTTGCTTTGCCATCGGGATTCGGCTGTATTGTCACTGTTCCATCCAAGGTGCTGATTTTTTCTGCAATTTCTCCATTTCCTTGGGCAAGCAGGGGGAATCCAAGCAAGCTTGCCAAGCATATGATGATCAAACATGTTCTCATACTGCTACTCCTTGACCCATAGGTCGCTTCCGTGTTCCTTCATATTAGGAAACATGGGGATCGAGGATTTGTTACAAAGTAAGGGGAGCCGCTGGATTGGAGGGGGTACAGGGGTGGATGGGGAAAAAAATACATCGTTGGCTAACCAACGATGTATTTTGTACGTGGAGGTAAGGGGAATTGAACCCCTGACCTTTTGAATGCCATTCAAACGCTCTAGCCAACTGAGCTACACCCCCAAAGGCAATAACAGGAAGTATCATACGCATTGTATGCGTTTAAGTCAAGTAGATTTACCGAAAAACCCGGTTCCCCGTTTTCGCGCTTGACCGATTTCGGAAAACAGGGTATTAATTCCTTATTATAAATACACTTTTTTGCATCGTGAAGAACAAGGAAAGGAGGGCCCGATGGAGTTGTTGACTAAGCTGAAAGAAGTCGGATTTTCCATTGCGCCCATCCTTGGTTTGGTTACGTTGCTGCATCTGTTCGTCACTCCTTTGGGAAACGGAATCCTCCCGATATTCTACGGTTCGGCTTTCTTGGTCATCGTCGGTCTTGCCCTGTTTTTGTTGGGAGTGGACATAGGATTGCTGCCTATTGGGGAACGCATCGGGGCAACGGTCACCAGAACCAAGCGACTTGGCGCACTCTTGTTCACCGGTGCCCTGCTTGGCGTGGTGGTCATCGTTGCTGAGCCGAACATTGCTGTACTCAAGGATCAGGTTGCAGGGGTGAACCCAGCGATCAATACAACGGTAATGGTAGCGCTCATAGCTTTGGGTGTGGGTTTGTATCTGGTGATCGGGATTGTGCGGGTGGTGTTTCACCTAAGCCTGAAATGGATCTATGCAATCAGCTATCTTCTGCTCTTCACCCTTGCATTCCTGGTTCCCCCAGAGCTTTTGGGCTTGGCCTTCGACAGTGGTGGAGCTGCAACCGGGCCATTGGCCGTCCCCTTCATCATGGCGTTCGGCGTCGGCATCGCCCGAGTACAGCAGTTGCAGAATGACGCGGATAATTTTGGATACATCTCGCTTGCACTCATCGGACCTACATTCGCTTTGCTGCTCCTTGGCCTTCTGCTCCCCGAAACAACGGCTCAACCCGGAGCTCTGTCAGGCATACCGGAGGCAGGGGATTTTCTTACCTTGCTGCCTGCAATCATTTCGCAGGTATTGCGGGCTCTGCTTCCCTTATTGTCTCTGTGCATGGTTTACCAGCTCTTGCTCCTGCATATGCCCTTCGGCCAGATGCTTCGCATCGGCATCGGGTTCATCTATCTGTTTCTCGGACTCACCTTGTTTTTCCTAGGAGCAAACGGGGGGTTCATTCCCGTCGGCTTCGCCATAGGGCATGCAATCGGAACCATGCATGAATATCTGCTTCTGGCAGTCGGACTTCTGCTTGGTTCAATCACCGTGCTCAGTGAACCTTCAGTCTGGGTGTTGGTTGACCAGGTGGAACGCATCACACAAGGCCATGTAAAGAAGCCGGTCATGCTGACTGCATTGGCAATCGGAGTCGGCATATCAGGATTTTTGGCGATGTTGCGGATCATCACCGGTTTGCCCATCTGGTATTTTCTGGTGCCGAGCTATCTGTTGGCTGTCATACTGGCTTTCCTCATTCCCGATCTTTTCGTAGGCCTGGCTTTTGACAGCGGCAGTGTATCTTCCGGGCCCATGGCTTCCACCTTCATCCTTTCCTTCGCCATAGGAGCATCCTATGCAGTAGGGGGAAACCCAGCTTCCGATGCATTCGGCATCATCATATTCGTATCCATGACCCCAACCCTTACCGTGGCATTGCTTGGTTTGCTGTACAAGCGGGCACTTGCCAGGATGGCAAACCAAGGAGTACATCCATGAGTTCACTCATCATTGCAATCGTTGAAACGGGAAATGCTGAACCTCTCATGCAGAAGGCCAAACAAGCGGGAAGCACCGGAGGAACCATCCTTTCGGGACGGGGAACCGCTTCCAGTTCGTTGTTGTGCCTGTTGGGGCTGGGCGATTCCCACAAGGAAATCCTCATGACGCTTGTGGAGGATGAAACCATGGATGCGGTATGGCAAACGCTATGCACGGCAACTCAAGTCCGGGGTGTGCTTGCCAAGACGGGTGCCTATCGCCCGAAAAATGCCTCCTCTTCCTCACCGAAAGGTACATATGAACTGATCAACATCATTTGTCCGGCCGGATATGCCGACGACTTGATGGCGGCCGCCCGGAAGGCGGGAGCGGGTGGGGGAACCATCATCGAAGGGAGGGGAACAGCGAACGCCGATGACCTCCTGTTCTTTGGGTCTTCCTTGGTATCGGAAAAAGAGGTGTTGTTGATTCTGGTTCAAACTGAACAAGTTCCTGCTGTCCTCTCAGCCATTTCCGCCCTTCCTGTTCTGCAGGCAGAGGGGAGCGGAATCGCCTTTACATTTTCCATACAAGAAGTTACCAAATTGGGAAAGTAGACAGGTATCGTCTGGTTCGCTATACTTACAAATCGAGGCATGTTCAATATGCTGAAACTATGTGTTAATATAATAACATTTTGTTAAAAATATCAATTATCTGTTATCAAACACTTGAAAAGATTTTCCAAAAACAGTACGGTACAAATACTTTAGCTTACATGAACGGCCCGTTGCCGTTTAGGAGAACCGTAGATGGATAAGAAAATCAAAGTTGCCGTAATGGGTGCCACTGGCGCAGTAGGCCAGGTGTTTATGTGGATGCTTGCAGACCATCCCTGGTTTGAATTGGCATACGCTACAGCTTCAGCAGCCCGCGTCGGTATGAAATATGCTGCCACGGTGCATTGGGTCATGCCCTTCGAAATGCCCAAAGGCATCAAAAACATCGAGGTCAAAGAATTCAATATGGAAGCGATGAAGGAAGCCGGTGTCAAGATCGTCTTCTCCGCACTTCCTGCAGAAGTTGCCCGTGAAGCAGAACCCCAGCTGCGCGACAATGGGTTCTATGTCTTCTCCAACGCCGCTTCTATGCGCTATGAGAGCAACGTGCCCATCCTCATCCCGGAAACCAACGTCGAGCAACTTGAATTGATCAAGGACCAAGGATATCCGCAAACCGGTTTTGTCGTGACCAATGCGAACTGTGTGACCACCGGTCTCGCCATGGCTCTCGCTCCGCTGCGAAAATATGGGATCAAGAACATCACCATCCATAGTTACCAAAGCGTCAGTGGCGCCGGCTATCCCGGACTTTCCTCCTTCGACATCACCGACAACTGCATTCCCTTCATCAAGGGTGAAGAGGAGAAGGTTGAGAAGGAAATCAAGAAGATACTCTCAATCCAACCTGAAGTATATTGCTTCACCGTTCGCGTACCGGTCATGTTCGGACACCTTGAGGCGGTCTGGCTTGATCTGGAACAGGATGTCGAGCTTGAGGACATCAAGGACGCTTGGGCCAACTTCAAGGAAGTCGCCGACCTGCCTTCCACCCCTGAACTTCCCGTCGAGTACGGTGAAGACAATACCTTCCCGCAACCCAAGTATGCTTTCTGGGGCAACCCGAGCGGGATGGTGGTCTACACCGGAAGACTGAAGAAGAAGAACGGGAAGATCGGGTTCCTGCTCTTGGTGAACAACATCGTCAAGGGAGCCGCCGGCGGTTCCATCCAGAACGCGGAAGCTTTCGTCAAGCGGTTCGGCCTCATCTAAAGCAGTCCATCATTCACTCCTGGCTCTCCTTGTCTTTGTTCGAGATGAGGAGAGCTTTTTTGTATTGCTACACCGTGGCTGTTTCGCTAGATTGGTAGGACAGAGGAGATCCTTCAGCGTGCATGAATATTGGGACCTGTATGACACCAACCGTATGGCTTTGGGGAAAACCCATCTTCGGGGAACACCCTTGATGGAGGGAACCTACCACATCGTGGTATCGATCTGGACGATCAATCGGAACAACAAGTTGCTGCTCACCCTGCGTTCCCCTGACAAGGAATTGCTGCCCAACCTATGGGAAAACACCTCAGGATCGGTAATCAGCGGAGAGACCAGCCTTGCCGCTGCCCGACGGGAATTGCGTGAAGAGACCGGTATCGAGGTCAATGAGAGCGACATCGTATGTTTGGGAACCACACGCAAGGCTTCTTCCTTTGTTGATGTGTTTCTGGTTCATACCGAGAGGGAAGAGGATGCCATCCTTCTGCAGGAAGGGGAGACCATCGCCTATCGCTGGGTTACAATTTCGGATCTGGAAATGCTTTATGAGCAGAACATGCTTGCATTCCCTGTATCCTTCCAGTTCGCTAAAAAACTCCTTACCGAGCAGACACAACGTACGTAATGCAATCTTCCACCAACACATGGTAGCGATCTGTTGATGCTGTGACGTACCAAGAACCTCGATGCGGACAGTGCTCACAGCTGTGGAGCAGGGAGTCGTGGCGGAAACAGGACCGGCTGATAAACAACGGTGGCTTGAAAGCCTCATCCACCACGGCCGGGGAAAACGGCCATCGAGCAGCATCGAACGAGGTCCGTTCCATCCAAAGATAGGCTCCACGTAGATCCAGACCGAACGTCAAGGCGAGATTTGCCGCTGCGCTGTTGCCCAGGTAGAAATAGACATCCAAATACACCGCAAGGCCCTTGGCTCGGGCATAGGAGACCTGACCGATATTGTTCAAGCCGAAGCGGACGAGATCGCGTTCATTTCTCTCTTCAAGCAATGTGATGATCGCATCCATGTCCAAGAAGAACTCAGCCTCATTGAACATGATCGGGGAAAGGGGGAGGTAATACCGGCCCTCAAAACAGCATAGAATCGCTTCAAGGGGTTTGCCTTCCTCCAGTGCTTTGCGTATTTCAAACACTTGGTAAAACGGAAGACCGTTGGAACTCTGCAATAATGAACGAGGTGGCAGGGCTTCTGTTTGCACTATCTGCGCTGTTGGTTGCAGCTGCATGACAGCAGAAAGCTCAGCACCCAAGCTTCGGTCCAGCAGGGCATACCAACTACGTCTGATGTCCTTCAATGCGGAAAGTGGAATAAACAGCTCGGAGAGGTCGTAGGAGCTTCGGTTTTCGATCACGTAAGAGCCCAAGGTGAAATAGGAGGTGTCACTCTGGGAGAAGACCGTCGACAGATGAGCCTCCACATCCTGGGCTTTCTTTGCCCTATCGAGCGAAAGCGGGTACTCTTGTTCGATCGTACCGCTTGCGAGTGTCAGCTTCTCATCCTCAAGGATGATGGTCAGGTCGATCGGTTTCTGGAAGACCGGGAGCGCCTCGTTGAGGAGCGCTGGATTCTGGTCATGTCGGCTGATCACATACAAGGCTTCCCGTGCATGAGGCAACGGCTCTGAAGCAGGAAGCAATACCTCGATTGTTTCGCCTTTGCTCGCATGCGTAATGCTTCTATGGTATGCATCATACAGGGCGCGTACACCGAATTTGACCGTATCGATCGGTTCCTTCCTTCCTTTGGTAAAATAGAGCAACCCGTCTCGAAGACTGATGTCTCGTTCCAGGTGTACTACCGCACGATCTTGTTTCACGACGCCGATCAAACCAAGGCGCACTCCTCGGTGTCCAGGGTAGCTCGTGCTTCCCAGTGTGGGGGCTTTCCTGATGGTAAAATTCTGCTGCTTTCGCCCGTAGTCGGAGAGCCAACCCCCGGTCTGCCTACGGGAAAAAACCACCGATAGCGCCTCATCCAGCGCTTCTGTCTCTTTTCCGTCCAAGATTGCCCGATAATACCGAGCTGCAAGGCCGGTATAGGCCGGACTTTTCATTCTTCCTTCCACTTTCAGGCTGTCGATGCCCAGTTGCTCGAGCTGTTTCGCCATCGGCCCAGCCTTCAGGTCGCTCATGGAGAAGAACCAACCGGTATCCTGCTGTTTCGGCAGGGGAGAAAGGGATGCAGGAACCTTCTCATCGGCTTGTACGGTTCCGTAGTTCCGGCAAATCTGGGCGCAGGCTCCGCAATTCGCCGAACGAGAGCAGAGCTGCTCGCTGGCCATGCACAACCCCGATACGCTGTAGCAGAGCGCTCCGTGGATGAATACCTTCAGTTGCACCTCGGGGCAGGCCTCCCTGATGCGTTTGATTTCCTCATAGGTGAGTTCGCGTGCAAGCACCACACGCTCAAAACCGAGTCGGGCAAGTTCCTTCACCCCTTCGATCGTATGAACGGCCAGTTGGGTACTCCCGTGGATGGGCAGGGAGGGGAAATGGGTCTTGATGAGATGCACCAATCCCAGATCCTGGACAATGACGCCATCACACCCCAAAAATTCGATGCTCTTCAAGGTCTGAAACACGTGGGGCAACTGTTCGTCGTCAACCAAGGTGTTGACCGTCACATATATCTTCTTGTTCTGTGACAACGCTTGGCGGCGGAGTTTCGCCAAGTCCTCAAAGCTGAAATTGGTTGCCATGGCTCTGGCTGAAAAGCTTTTCATGCCGAGGTATACAGCATCGGCCCCTTCGGCGAAGGCGACGAGTGCTGCTTGCAGGGATCCTGCGGGAAGTGCGAGTTCTGTCATGATGCTAGGGTAGCCAGCCCCTGCACTTTAGTCAATCTGAACGGCGGCGGCGCTCATGGAGGGTTTGGACGATCTGTTGATGCGCTTGTTCGTCCAACGGGTAGAAGATGATGGGGATGATGCCCAGTATACTGCTGAGAAACGGCAGGAGGGTCGTCAAGCTGTGGATGCCCCACAATACAACCTTCGTTTGTTCCGTATTGGGCTGGTAGCCTACCAAGGCCAGCGTGGCGGCGATGAAAATCGAGGTGACGGCGGCAGTGAGTTTTGCCAAGAAGGTCTGGCTGCTGAATATGGTTCCTTCATTGCGTTTGCCTGTCTTCAGCTCACCGTATTCGATGGTGTCGGCTATCATTGCGGTTTGGATGACTTGTGGGCTTGCCATGCCCAGGGAACTGATGCAATTGAAGAAAAGCAACATTCCGAAATGATTCCATCCACTGAAGAAGAAGCCCAGGCTCCCCGCTGCATATATACTATAGTAGACGATGCAGGCTTTCTTTTTGCCAAGTTTGGCACTCAGATAGGGTACAGTTGCTATCCCGATGAGAATGAAAGGAATGTTGATGCCTGCAAGCAGGGTGTAGAGCAGTTCATTGTGCAAATTGTACTTTGCATAATAGATCAGCATCGAGAGTTTCCCTGTTTGCCCGATGCCGGTGAACAATCCGCTGAGAATGACCAGGAGCAACGGTTTGTTGGAAAGGAATATCCGCGGAATCTCGGAAAACCGAGACCGCTCGGTGGCATTGCCGTCCACCCGCTCCTTGACGAACAGGAAGGTTAGCAAGAAGCACACGACCGTAAGCAATGCATACGCCAAGCTGGTCCGCTGGTACCCCACCTGCGGTTGTCCTAGCCTGCCGAGAAGCAGGATGAGCGGTTGTGTCGACAATGTTGCCAGGGCGATGGCGACTGTGGCCATGAACCGTGGATAGACCACGATGCTGCTGCGTACCGTCGTATTTTCGCTGATCGTGCTGCTCAATGCCCAGAAGGGGACGTCGCTGGCGGTGTAGATCATGCCGAAACTGATGTAGGTGAAGGCCGCCCATGCGATTTTCCCTCCGTTTGAGAAGGAAGGGGTGCTGAAGGATGCAACGGCGAACGGGACGAAGAGAATCGGGGTGAACAGCAGGTACGGACGGAATTTCCCCCATCGGGATCGGGTCCGGTCGGCTATCATACCCATCAACGGGTCGTTGACGGCATCCCAAAGCCGTGCGAACAGAAGGATCGTACCGGCGGCGGCAGGCAGAATACCGTTGATGTCGGTGTAAAAGAAGAGCAGAAAATTTGCCATCATGTTGTACAGCATATTTTGGCCGAAACAACCGAATCCGTAGGCGAGTTTTTCCCGTTTCGTGACCTGTAAAGATTCCATGCCAGACAGTCTACCATAGAACTAGCGGCATGCAAGATTTGGGGGTGCTCTTGTGTGAGAATGGTACTCGATAGTATACTTTAGAGGAAAGAATTCCCTTTGGAGGTGGCCTATGCCGATGAAACATGACGCAGGAAATGCTCTCTTGGAGGTTTCCAAAGGAACGATCATCTATGAGCAAGGTACCCCCTGTTCCACGATGTTTTTGCTCAGAAGTGGTACGGTAGGGTTGTACCTGAATTATCATACGCCTCAGCAATTCCAATTATTCGAGATATCCAAATCCGGATCCAGTTTGGGCGAGATGGGCTTGTTCGATCATGAGCCGCGCAATGCCACGGCAGTGGCGCTTTCCGACTGTGTATTGGTTGAGATCTCGCAGGAAAATTTTCCTGCGTTCATCGAAGCGCATCCGCAGGAGACACGGCAAATCATCCTGGATCTGAGCCAACGCTTCAAGATGGCCATTCAGGAAGTGAAGAACGGGCAGCAAATCATTGTCGAAAGCTTGGAAGCATTGAAGGAAGCCCAATCCAACAAGAAAGACACGCTGAAGGAGCGGATTCGCAAGATTTCCGATTATCTTTTGGACATCCCTCAGGATGTTCCGCCTGAGTTGTACCTGAGTTTCAACTCACGATTTCATGGAACCATGTTCTAAGTTTTTGGACTTTACCGGAAGTATTCTTCATACGTATTGATAAAGATTTGAAAAAAAGGTAACGTGATAAAGCGCAATTCTCAATTTTGTGAAGAGTTGCAGTTTATTCTTGATAAGGAGTAGTCCATGAACGTCAATGACATTAAGCATGCTGGTCTCAAGAAGTGGATCTTGGATTTTGCAGCGCTCACGACCCCAGATGAGATCGTTGTAGCCGACGGAAGTTCCGCTCAGTATGACGAACTGGTTGCCCAACAGATTGCCGGTGGCTATTGTGTTCCCTTGAACCCAGAAAAGAAGCCCGGTTGTATTGCCTACAATTCCGATCCCTCCGACGTAGCTCGTGTAGAAAACAGAACCTACATTGCTGCAAAGAACAAGGAAGCTGCCGGTCCGACCAACAACTGGATCGATCCGGCTGAGCTGAAGACCACCATGACTGATCTGTATCGTGGTAGCATGAAGGGCCGCACCCTGTATGTCATCCCGTTCTCCATGGGCCCGATTGGATCCCCCATTGCCAAGATCGGTGTTGAGATTACTGACAGCGCATACGTTGTCATCAACATGATGATCATGACCCGTGTCGGTGTGAAGGTACTTGAGGTACTGGGATCTGACGGCGAGTACGTTCCCTGCTATCACTCCGTCGGCAAGCCGCTTGCTGAAGGGGAGAGCGACAACGGCAAATGGCCCTGCGCTCCGATTGAACAGAAATACATCTCCCACTTCCCCGAGACCCGTGAGATTTGGTCCTATGGCTCCGGATACGGTGGGAACGCTCTGCTTGGAAAGAAATGTCTCGCACTGCGCATTGCATCCGTGCTTGCGCATGACGAAGGCTGGCTTGCCGAGCATATGCTCATTCTCAAGATCACCAGCCCCGAGGGCAAGAGCCGCTTCGTAACCGGCGCATTCCCCTCCGCATGTGGAAAGACCAACCTGGCTATGCTCGTACCCACCATTCCCGGCTGGAAAGTCGAGACCGTCGGTGACGACATCGCTTGGATGAAGTATGGTTCCGACGGCAGACTGTATGCCATCAACCCGGAAGCCGGCTTCTTCGGCGTCGCTCCCGGCACTTCCTCCGATTCCAACTACAATGCCATGGTCAGTGCTTCCAAGAACAGCATCTTCACCAACTGTGCAGTGACTGAAGACAAGGATGTATGGTGGGAAGGCATCGGCTATGACGCCCCCGGCACCTTGATCGACTGGCATGGAAACGAATGGGTACAGGACAAGGGAAACAAGGAGCAGAAGACTGCCGCCCACCCGAATGCCCGTTTCACCGCACCGGCTTCCCAGTGCCCCAGCATTGCCTCTGAATGGGAAGATCCGAAGGGAGTGCCCATCAGCGCAATCCTCTTCGGTGGACGCCGCCCGAAGACCATTCCCTTGGTACATCAGAGCCGTGACTGGAATCATGGTGTATTCCTTGGCTCGATCGTAGGTTCCGAGATCACCGCCGCCGCCCTTGACCTCAAGGTCGGTACCATCCGCCGTGACCCGTTCGCCATGCTGCCGTTCTGCGGATATAACATGGGCGATTACTTCCAGCACTGGATCAACGTCGGCAAGGCTGCAAAGGATCAGAGCCTGCTTCCCAAGATTTTCTACGTCAACTGGTTCCGCAAGACCGCCGAAGGCAAGTGGCTCTGGCCCGGCTACGGCGAGAACAGCCGTGTGTTGAAGTGGGTCTTTGAAGCTTGCGAAGGGACTGCCAAGTCCGTTGATACCCCGATCGGAATCATGCCCACCATTGACGCAATCGATCGCCCTGAAGGTGTAACCGATGCCGATATGAAGGAGCTTTTGGCTGTCGACGTGGAAGGCTGGCTGAAGGAAGTCGAAGACATCCGCACCAACCATTACCCGAAGTTCGGCGACCATCTGCCCAAGGAACTTGCTTCCTTCCTGGATCAGCTCGAGGCAAAACTCAAGGCTTCCAAGTAACCAAGTTTCTGAAATCTAGCGTTCTGCAACAGCTCTCCCCCAACGGAGGGCTGTTGTGTTGTATACTGCAGTCATGAATCAATTGGAACGAATCGTATTCATCAACCGTACCATCGAGGAGTACGGTGGCATTCAGACTGTCCGCATACTCTCAGAGTTTGCGATATCGCGGCGACAGGTTCTCCGCGACCTTGCGTACATGCGTGAGCAACTGCAAGCTCCCTTGGCGTATGACCCGAAACAGAAATGGTATACCTACACCCAACCATTCACCCTGTTTTCCAACAGCAATGAACGACTGCTGGTATTCAATGCCATCTTCCGCAGCCTTGCGCAGTCACAAGGACTGATGTCCACCTTGACCGAGATGCTCAGTGAGGGATTGGACAGCGGGGTGGAGAAGAGCTATCGCTCCTTGTCTGAGAAAATCATCTTCATCACCCCAGTCCAGGACTGGCCGGATTATGAGATTTTCAACCGGATATGCTCTGCCATGAAATGTGAAGAGCGTATGACCATGCATTACCGCAATGCCGCAGGACAGGAATCAAATCGGCATATCGAACCCGTGCGGTTGGTGAATTACAGTGGCAGGTGGTATTTGCTTGCGTTTGATCTGAAGCATCATCAGCTGAGAACCTTTCATCTTTCACGCATTCTCTCGATCGCCCAGATTGTCGGCGATCGTATGCAAAGACGATATGCAGAGGCGGAACTGAATGCATTCGTTAATGCCGGATACGGCATTTTTCTGGGAAAGGAAATCACCTATGTGACCTTCCGGGTGTACGACTGGGCGAAGGAGACGCTCTCCACCCAGACATGGCATGCCCAGCAGAAGGTCAGACGGGTGATGGAAGGCCAACAAGAAGCCTTGGAAGTGACACTCCCGGTTGCCGACCTGCATGAGATCCTTTCTTCGCTGCTCTCCTTCGGCGTACATGCCCGTCCGGTCAGCCCGCCTGAGTTTGTGGACATGTATAAAGCTATGGTGCAAGATATGGCACTTCATGCAGATTTCTTTTAGTGTGACATTGTATGTCGTAGTAATCGTTGTATGCTCTTCCTGTACCCCAAGGAGAGATGCCCCATGCAAGAAACACCCAAACTTCCCGTCTGGTATGACAGGATGATTTCATCGGTTCCGTTGATGCTTCTGTTTGTATTCGCGGTCCTGCTTTGTTCCCCGTTGCTGTTGCTCTATGGTTCATTGTCCGTATTGTTCAGGAAATGAGAAGGAAGTCTGCATCACCGAAAGTAAGGAATTCAACACCAACGTTGCCCAAATCGGAAAACCGTGTCTTCATTTTTGGCATAGTGTTGCAATTTGGTGCTCATTTGTCTTAAAAATCACAGAAGTACCGCATCATACACTTCCCATAGCGCACGTTTTCTCGGTAGGATGGAGAGACTTCCTGCAAGTCATCATCCCCCTCTGTTTGCACCGGATACGTATTTGCGTGGTTTCGTGTGCAGGCTCAAGGAGCTTTCTGATGGCAAAACATCCATCCAACTCCGTCAAGTATGGACCGGCTGAAAAGCCGCCTTTGGGACAATGGATTCCTCTGAGTATCCAGCATGTCTTCGCAATGTTCGGTGCTACCATCCTGGTACCGATCCTCACCGGCCTGAACCCGAGCACTGCATTGTTTACCGCTGGAACCGGAACCTTGCTGTACATCCTCATCACCGGTGCAAAAGTCCCGGCCTTTCTCGGATCCTCGTTTGCCTTCATCCCCGCCCTGATCGCCATCAGCAGTGCGTACGGAGTCGGGTATGCAATGGGAGGTGCGTTTGTCAGCGGTTTGTTCTATACCCTGGTGGCATTCATCATCAAGAAGAGCGGGCACGGCTGGTTGAATACCGCCCTTCCCCCGGTGGTCATCGGTTCGGTCATCATCGTCATCGGCTTGAATCTGGCTCCGACCGCCATGGGAATGGCAATGAATGATGCCAGCGGAAATTACAGCCTCTATTGCTTGATGATTGCAGCTGTAACCTTGTCGCTCACCATCATCGCAAACATCTTCAGTCGTGGATTCTTCAGCATCATCCCCGTTTTGATCGGATTGCTTTCCGGTTACTTCTTCGCCTTGATCATGGGCCTGATCTTCCCCGCCTATGCACTGATTGACTTCAAGAGCGTCCAGGATGCCGCTTGGTTCGGGTTGCCTACCTTTGCACTTCCCAAGTTCAACCTGGTTGCCACGGTTACCTTTATAGTGGTTTCCTTCGCCACCATCTGCGAACATCTTGGTGATACCTTGACCATCTCAAAGGTCGTGGGAAAGGATTTCTACAAGGATCCGGGACTCCACCGCACGCTTGCCGGTGACGGACTTGCGACGTTGTGGGCTTCCTTCTGGGGCGGTCCTCCCAACACCACCTATGGGGAGAACATCGGGGTTCTGGCCCTTACCAAGGTCTACAGCGTCTATGTGACCGGAGGTGCTGCAGTCATCGCCGTGTTGCTTTCCTTCTTCCCCAAGTTCGGTGCTTTGATCCAGACGATTCCCAGTCCTGTTTTGGGCGGTATCTCGATGCTTTTGTTCGGTACGATCGCCTCAAGCGGTTTGAGAACCTTGGTGGACAGTGGGGTCAACTACGAGGACAAGCGGAATCTGACGGTCAGCAGTGTCATTCTGGTCATCGGAATCGGTGGCGGGACACTTTCCTTCGCTATGGGAAAGGAGCTTACGTTCACGCTCGCCGGAGTCGCCTTGGCAACTTTGGTGGGCATTCTGCTCAATTTGATTCTTCCCAAGGAACATGCTGTTTGAGCAGCCTCATGCTGGATGGAATGGACAAGGCCGCTGCATTGCAGCGGCCTTGCTTCGATAGAGTTGCAAACGAGAATCAGGCGATTGTCTTTCCGTAGTATGCAGCCTCAAACAGCATTTTCACATCATCTGGAGTAGGTGTTCCTGGATTGGTGAGCGTACAGGGATCCTCGAATGCATGGCGGCTCATGCGGTCCAATACCGCGAGGAATTTATCTTCGGCAAAATCAACTTCGGTGCAATCCTTGAAGCAGCAAGGAATATCCATACTCTTGTTCAGCGCACTGACCGCCTTTGCCAGATCGGGAATACCGAGCATATGTTCTGCATACGCATACTTGTCCGTATGGTTTCTGTTGAACGCAATGACGTAGGGAAGCAGGATGGCATTGGCCAAACCATGGGTGACGCCGAACTCTCCTCCGATTTTGTGGGCCATTGAGTGAACCAGGCCCAGACTTGCATTGGTGAACGCCATTCCGGCAAGCGCAGAAGCTTCGTGCATGGCTTCTCTTGCTACGAGGTTGGTGGGTTGTTGGTAGGCCGTTGGCAGGTTATCCAGAACCATTTTGATCGCCTGGATCGCATACGGATCGGTGAAAGCGGTTGCTGCGGTGGAGACCACCGCCTCCAGGGCATGGCACATGACATCCATACCGGTATTGGCGGTGATGTGCTTGGGCATGGTCATGGGAAGGGCAGGGTCGAGGATGGCGATGTCTGGAACCATATCAGCTGCCACGATGGGGTATTTGATGTGGGTCTCCGTATCTGTGATGACCGAGAATGCGGTGATTTCACTTGCCGTTCCGCTGGTAGAGGGGATGGCAATGAAACGTGCCTTGTTCCGCAGTCCGGGCATGCTGCCGGGTTGGATGATGGACTCGAAGCTGATCTCGGGATGTTCGTAAAAACACCACATCACCTTTGCGGCATCGAGGGCGGACCCCCCTCCAATGGCTACGATCCAATCAGGGCCGAATGCAAGCATGGCCTCAGCTCCGCGTTTTACGGTGGCGACCGAAGGGTTCGGTTCAACGCCGTCGATGAGGATGGATTCAATGCCTGCTTGTTTCAGCAAGGCTGTTGCCTTGTCGATGAATCCAAATCGTTTCATGGAATTGCCACCGGTTACAATGGCAGCCCGTTTGCCTTTGAGCAGGGCAAGGGTGGAGAGCGAGCCTTCTTTGTAATAGATGGTTCGTGGGATTGAGAAGCACTGGGTACTCATGGATAACGCTCCTTGGGAAAATCTGTATGACATACAGTATCGATAAATATTTATCCTGAAAAGGAGATTTTGGTATATATTGAAAGAATTGCAGATAAAGCAAAAGTATGCAGTAATAATTGCATGATAATTAGAAGTATAGGATATTAAAATGCAGATTGTTGAGTTTTATTCGATTAAATATTCTTTAGAACGCATAATATACGTATGTATCGTGATATATGGATGTATAATTATACACTCATCATGCTTCTTTCATTCATCTATGCGTATATGATTCAATTTTTATCAGTAATTTGCTATGCTATCAATCTATGCTTAGTTACACCATGATTGCTGCCGACACCGCTTTGCAAACGCTGCTCCAAACCTGGAAGCAGACGGGGACCACTACGATCGCCATGGACTTCGAAGGGGAGTTCAACCTGCATAAGTATGGAGAACACCTGTGTTTGATCCAGCTCTTTGATGGATCCTCCTACTATCTCATCGATCCCTTCTCCGTCTCTGTTCAGAGTATGAAGCAGTTGTTGGAAGATCCTTCCCTTGAGAAGATCATGTTCGATTGCGCAAGTGATTCCGCCTTGGTGCGCAAGCAATACGGCATCATGCTCGAAGGGGTCTATGATATCCGGGTCAGTGCCTTGGCCCTTGGGTACACCGGCAACCTCTCTTCCTTGGTCGAACGCTACATCCCGGAGGCGGAGAAACACTCCGGTTCCAACAAGAAGAAAAACCAGATGACCAATTGGTTGGTCAGGCCGCTGAAAGCGGACCAAATCCAATACGCCCTTTCCGATGTGGAACATCTGTTCACCTTGAAAGCTTGTTTAGTTGCTGATCTGCAGGAGAAAGGCCTGCAAGAGCGTGTGGAAGAGGAAATGCGAACCGTCGGGAAGAGCAAGGGTCCGGATAAGCCGGGATGGGAGAAATTCTCCTCCTGGAAATACCTGAGTCGAGAGGAAAAGGTGTATCTAAAGAACTTTTTCATCGCACGCGATACCCTTGCCCAGAAGTACGATGTTCCTGCAGTCCGCATCCTGGAGAAGCACCTGTTGCTTGAGATGGCGAAGCAGGTGCCTTCCACCGATGCAGATTTCCACATCTATTGTGGAACCTGCACTCCCCGGAGAGCCGCGGAATTGATTGATGCCCTTAAGCAGGCGAAGAAAACGGCGCTCAGCGAACTTGGGCACGCATTCGGTTGATGGCTTGACGGGATTCCACCAGAAGTGACAGCACTTCGCAAGTAGGGGTGGGAATGCCGTGTTGTATTCCCAGCTTGATCACCGTACCGCAAAACCATGGGTTTTCGGTCGGCCTTCCCGCCAGCATATCCTGACACATCGATGTCTTTCCTGCGAATCCGAGTGAGGTGACCACTTTGTGATTTTGCACCACCAAGGAATCGGGAAGGTCCACTCCTTCGGCTTTGGCAATCGCCTGCACTTCCTTGCAAACTTGCTGAGTCAGCGTCCATACGCTGTCTTGGGCAAGTTCCCCGTAGGATGCACCCAACAAGCTGCTGATTGTATTGTAAGCGGTGTTGAGCATGAATTTGTTCCACAACTCCCGGTGAATATCCTGTGGGACGACACAGGCGATGCCCGCCCGGTCGAACAGCGAGATGATCGACTCGACTCGTTCACTCCTGCGGTTGTCCTTCTCTCCGAAGACGATGTGACCTTCCTCCGTATACGAGATGGCATTGCCCGCATGGGTAGCGTTCAGGCCGACGGCAAAACTATACAGCACTTTCTCTTCTCCGAACACCGAGGAAAGGATGCGCTCACTTTCGATACCGTTGAGCAAGGAGAGGATGACCGTCTGCTCTCCTACCACCGGTCTCATCAGTTCAATTGCATCCTGGAGGTGATGGTTCTTGGTGGCCAGAATCACGAGATCGGAGACTTCAGCCTCTTGGGGGGTTGCATACCGGAACGGAGCTTTCGTCCCGTTCAGGAAAATGCCTTCCCGCTCATAGCGTGCTTTCCGCTGTTCATCAACCAGAAAACAGACCTGCTTCTCCCCCAGAAAATTATGGAAACGCAATCCATATAGGGCACCGACGGCCCCGCAACCGATAAGAGTAATGGTGTTCATAGTGTTGCCAACTCCAAGATCAAGGCGGCGAGCTTCTCCAGCTCAGCCACCGGTATATATTCAGCTTTTGTGTGCGCTTCCTCGTAGCCGATGCTGCAAACCAATGCCGGAATCCCCCGTTCATTGAGGATGTTTGCATCGCTGCCTCCCAGTGTGGGTGCTTCCCGGTAGGGCAGTGCAAGTTTGTTGCAGGCTGCTTTGAATACGGAAATCACCTCACTGTCCAACCGATGGTGATACCCTGCATACAAATGCTCATGATGAATCTCCACCTCGCCCCCGCTCTTCTTCGCTGCCTGTACAAGGGCGGCTTTCATCAGCGAGGTCTGTGCGGCAAGTTTTTTGTTGTTCAGGCTCCTTGCTTCGAAAACCAAGGTGGCTTCGTCGCATACGATGTTTTTTTCTCCCGGGGCGAGGAAGGACCCGACATTGGCCGTGGTTTCCTCGTCGATGCGCAAGAGTTTCATGGCACTGACAGCGTCGCAGCCCATTTGGATGGCACTGATGCCGCTCTCCGGCTTGAACCCTGCATGGGCCCCCTTCCCTTTGAAGACCGCCTCGATCTTGTCATAGAACGGGGCGGCGGTAACCGCAAGCCCTACCGGCAGCGAAGCGTCGAAGGTGAACGCATACTCAACGCCCTTGAGTTTGTCCAAGTCCAATTTTTTGGCACCGAGCAATCCTTGTTCCTCACAAGTGGTGAACAGCACCACCAACGAGGGATGGGGAAGGTTCTGCTCCTTGATGGTATGTAAAGTCGTCAGGATGGCGGCGACGGCTGCCTTGTCGTCAGCTCCAAGGGCTGTGGTCCCGTCTGTCCTGATGATGCCGTCCTCGATTACAACCTTCGCTTTGCGGGCGAGCTCCACAGTATCCATATGTGCATTGAGCAACACATTTTTTCCGGTACCGGGAAGATACGCATAGAGGTTCCCCACTGCATCGTATTCGGTGGATAAACCGGCCTTCAGCAATTCGTGTTCCAGATACAGTGCGATGTCCTGTTCCTCAAAGGAAGGGGAATCGAAGGACGTCAGTGTCAAGAATGTTTCCAGGAGTGTTTGCATGGTCTGACTATACCACAGGAAAAATCGCTTTGACCACACCTGTCTGTGGTGTATGATGGTTCCATGAAGTACACAGCAGATGAACATCGCTACGAGACGATGGAGTATCGGTATGCAGGGCACAGCGGGCTTAAGCTTCCTGTATTGTCGCTTGGACTTTGGCACAACTTCGGCTCGGATGCCGATGACCGGGAGACCCGGTCGATTCTTACCACTGCCTTTGACCATGGGATCACCCATTTCGATCTTGCCAACAACTACGGTCCTCCGGGGGGAAGTGCGGAGGAACGGTTCGGGAGAATCCTGAAAGACGAGCTTGCTTCTTACCGCGATGAATTGCTGATTTCCACCAAGGCGGGATATTACATGTGGCCCGGTCCGTACGGCGAATGGGGCAGCCGCAAATACCTGATCTCCAGCCTGGACCAAAGCCTGAAGCGGATGGGCTTGGAGTATGTGGATATTTTTTACCATCATCGTCCCGACCCAAATACTCCGTTGGAAGAGACGATGGGAGCATTGGCGCAGGTGGTCCGCCAGGGAAAGGCCTTGTATGTCGGTATTTCCAATTACCATGCCAAGGATGCGGTGAAAGCCATCAGGTTGCTGAAGGATATGGGGTGTCCCTGTGTGCTCAACCAGGTCCGGTATTCCATGCTCGACCGTTGGGTGGAGGCTGATGATCTGCTTGATGCCATGGATGGCCAAGCGGGGACCATCTGTTTTTCCCCATTGGCGCAAGGTCTGCTGACCAGCCGGTATCTGAAGGGAACCATTCCTGCGGGTTCCCGGGCCAGTGAGAACCGATTCCTCAAAGCAGAGACGATCACCGAAGAGCGGGTTGCCTTGCTCAATGAGCTTGATGCCGTGGCCCGGCTCCGCAGTCAAAGTCTTGCAGAGATGGCCGTCAGTTGGCTGCTCAAGGACACACGGGTCACCAGTGTGTTGATCGGGGCAAGCAGCAGCGACCAGTTGCTGCAAAATCTCAAAGCCGTCGAGAAGCCGATCTCCTTCAGGGAAGAGGAGCTCTCCAGACTTGAGGCGATTCTGGGAAGGTGGAAATAGGCTGTGCAAACCTACGATGAAGCCATAGACGCCTACATCCAAGGCTTTGAACCGGAGAAACAAGTAATGATGGATCAGCTGCGCTCGCTGATCCATGCATTGGTTCCTGGTGTAGTCGAATCGATCAAATGGAGGATGCCTACGTTCTCGTTGCCCGACAAAGGGGATGTGATCCACTTCGCCGCCTTCAAGGGCCACATCGGCCTCTATCCCCTGCCCGAGGCAATTGATGCATTCGAGGCCGAACTTGAGCAGTATCACACCAGCAAGGGGGCGATCCAGTTCCCGGTCGGCCAACCGCTGCCCATGCCTTTGATCGAAGAAATCATTCGCTTCCGTTGTTCCTTGGTGGAAGCCAAGAAGCCTAAAAAACGTACTTAGGCAAGGTGGAGATAGGCAAGTACGGCATCCCTGAGGAACGCTGCATGGCCATGGTAATAGGCATTGAATCGTTCATCCTCGGTGTACATCCGTACCAGATTGGCATGGGCTTCCTTGGAATAATCGGGCCAGGTATACAAAAGCCATGTCTTATGCAGTTCTGCCAGTTCCCGTGCTTTTTCACTGGTAGGGTCTCCTGTCGCAAGCGCCTCGGAGAATACGTGTTGCAACTGTTCTCCGGTGGCTATGAATTCTTGATACGTTGCTTCATCCATCTTGAGCAGCTTGGCATTCGATTGTGCAGCCACATCTTTTCCGTACCGCTCTTCCACTTCTTTTCCGTAGGTTTTCTCATTTTCTTCGATCAGGTGTTTTTTGAACCCTTCAAACCGTTCTTGGTCGCTCATCGTGATTTCTCCTTTCTCTTGTGCGATGGTCTTCTCAAGGGTGGAAAGGATCTGATCGATCCTGTTGCGTTTCTCCTGCAATAAGATGCTCTGTTTTTCCAGCACGGCAAGCCGATCTTGGTGTTTCTGGTTCATCAATGTCCTGATGTGTTCAAGACTGAAATCCAGTTCACGATAGAACAGGATCTGTTGCAGGCGTGCAAGGTCTTCCTGGCTGTACAGCCTGCACTCTTGTGCTCCTTTGCGTCCCGGTCGCAATAAATTGATTTCATCATAGTAGCGCAGCGTGCGCTGGGTAACTCCGCTCAAGTGCGCAACAGCAGTAATCGTGTAATCCATCCTACCCTCCGGATATACCAATACACCCTCACGTAACGGAAAGGTCAAGCTACACGCTCAAGATTTTTCAAACCGGTTCTCAAAATCGAATCGGTCAAACAAACAGTATGTATGTTTACCGTTTTTTTTCGCACAGTACATGGCCCAGTCAGCAAAGTCGATCAATGCAAACAGATTGGAAGTATCTCGGTTGTAGACGGCGAAACCGATGCTGCAGGAAACGGGGAGCAGTCCGGCTGAGGTCTGTATCCGTTCTTTGGTCACCCGTTGGGTGAATTGATCCGCCAAGGCTTTGACGTACTCGTTGCTGATGGACCGCAGGCCATGCAGGTATAGGCCGAACTCATCACCGGCAATGCGCATGACGAGAAGTGGATAGATGTCGGCAAGACTTGCCAGGCGATGGGAAAGGGCGATCAAGTATTCATCACCCACCGCATGGCCGTAGGTGTCATTGACCTGTTTGAAGTCGTCGATGTCGATGAAGGCGAACAATCCGAGCTTCTGCGGATCACGGTCGATGGCTGCCTGCATCTCCGACCGATATTGGTATCGGCTGATCAAGCCGGTCAACGGATCCTTGACCAAGCGGTTGTTCAATTCCTGATTGAGCAATGCCAGTTTCTTGTTCGCCCGCTGCAACTCGCGTTGCGTGTTGATCAACTCGTTGTTGAGTTTCTGGATTTGTTCGAAATGGTTGTACACCACTTCGGTATCACCGAGCGTATGTTGTGCGTGCAACAAGGCGAATTTGTCGAGCAGCCGGAACATGATCTGATTGTGCTTTTGTTGTGTTTCTTCTTCCAGATCGACTGCATAGTCGACGGCAAGCACCCAGACATCCTGTTCCAGCCTGAGGGTATAGAAGCAGAGTCGCTCCGATAATTCCTGCAGGTTGAGGTGTGCGCAGAACACCAGCTGCTCCGTCTCCAAAACCTTGGAAAACAGTGTTTGGAATTGTGTCCGGTCGGAAGACGCAACCAGATCCTGAAGTATTGTCTTATTCGGCAAAGCCAGACTGATCGGGTTGGACCAATAGGTTTGTTGGACCACCCCTTGCGTGTCTGTCCTGGCAAAAAACGTTGTCATTGCCTTTGTACCGCCTTTTCAGCCCAGTAGAGAAGCTCGGTGGCCAGTTCTGTATAGATGTCGATCGGCCAGCGGGTATAGATGGCGTTGCTGGTGGAAAACGCCCTGCCGCCGACTGCGATCAGAAGCGAGGGGTGTGCATTGCGTAAAGCGACCACCGCCTCATGGCAGATGCCCAGATATTGGGGCATCGTCACCGAAAGTGCTACCAAATCCGGTGTATGCTCCTCGATTGCATGCAGCAGTGATGCAACGGGGACTGCTGCCCCAAGGTAGATGCTCTCCCACCCATGGTACTCGAACAGGTCGCTGACCATCCTGCCTCCCATCTCATGGAGTTCGCTTCCGATACAGCAGGTAAGAATCTTCTTCTGCTTGCTCGGTTGGCTGAAGATGGTAGGGTAGAACAGGGAGAGGATCATCTGGGTGGTCGATGTGCAGTAATGTTCCTTATCCACGGTTATTATGTTCTTGTGCCACAATTCTCCGACTTCCAGCATGGTCAAGCGGATGATGTCCTCATAAATCTGATCGATCTCGATGCCTTGCGCCTCGGCATCGCGAATGATTTGGATCGCCCGATTCGTATCACTGCGAAGCAAGGCGTTCAGGTAGTCGCGTCGAATCTTCTGATGCCTTCCCTGGAGGAATTGCGGTGATACCTCGATGTTGTCGACTGCCATCTCCGTAGCCTTGATGGCTTGGTCGAGGTAGGTATTTGCCAGATCGCTTCGGTCTTCACCAAACAATTTTTGGGAAAATCGTCTGAGGATGCAATAATGGCCGACCATCTGATCCTTGATCCGATCACGGTCAAGATCCTTCATCAGATTGCACAAGAGCTCATACAACCACACCGCATAATTGGTGAAGATGGTCCCGTCCTCCAGGTTTACCGCCGTGGTGAGAAAACTGAAATTGTAGAGGATATCCTCGAACATCAGGCGCTTACGGCGCTCATCCATTTCTACTACCAATCGGGGATCTTCGGCAAATTGACTGTCAAAGATTGTTTGGGCGAGGCTGATGAGATTGGGTTCGATGCTGGTGAGCAGTAAACTCATGGAAGACCTCCTGAGTGCGATGTACTCCCAGAATACCAGCAATTGGCTGAGGTGGATACGAAGAATGGTCAGAGCGACAGATTTTTCGCCGCCGTACCTTCCTTGTCGAAGAATTTTACATTGAGGC
This sequence comes from Sphaerochaeta sp., assembly GCF_050256055.1. NCBI lineage: Bacteria > Pseudomonadati > Spirochaetota > Spirochaetia > Spirochaetales > Sphaerochaetaceae > Sphaerochaeta > Sphaerochaeta sp. Next base: position 117,313 of record NZ_JBFWIJ010000005.1, read on the forward strand.
TGGAGACCTTGAGATGGTCGACCATCGCCTTATGGGCGGCTTGGGGGTCCCGATTCGCCAATGCCTCAAAGATGATTCGGTGTCTGCGGATTCCGTCATCGATGCCGCCTTCGATGAGGATTCCTTTGCCCATATAATCTCGCAAGAGGGAGGTCAACACCCCGATGAACATGGTCAAGAGATCATTGCCTGCGGCTTGGGCGATGGCCAGATGAAATTGTTCATCCAGTTTCACCCGTTCTTTCAACGGGAGGGTCTTGTCCTCGAACCGACTGAGAATTGCATCCATTTTTTCGATATCGGCATCGGTGATTTTCTTGACTGCAAGATCGACCGAGGAAAGTTCGAGGATCTCCCGGACTTGGGTCAGGTCGTCGGCGCTGATGCGGTCCACCTGCATGATGCGGTTGACCGCATTCATCACCGTATCGGTTTCAGGCCGGGTGATATACGCCCCGCTTCCATTCTTCAAGGTGATCAAGCCACGTTCCTGCAGCAACTTCATAGCCTCCCGTATGACCGGTCGGCTGACATTGTACTGCTTGGCCAGCTTCATCTCACTCGGCAATTTCTCAGACACCTTGCTGGTGGGAGAGGAGAGAATGACTTCCTCCAGATGATCGGCCACCTGCTGGCTGAGATTGGTTCGAGAGAGTGAAAACTGAGAGACGTCCATGGCAAGTTCCTTTTCTTGGTCCAGCATACTGATTTTCCTGTTCTGCCGCTAGTGTGTCGGATGATGTCCGGTCATGGCGAAGGTTCGGTTCGCACCCATCTGCAAAAAGGAGATGTCATCCCCGCAGCTGATGAAATCGACACCGATTTCCTTCCAAGTCCTGATAACGTGCTCATCCGGGGCAATCGAGACTCCGACCGGTTTGCCGGCCCGCTTGGCGGCTTGCACCACCGTACGGCCCAGGGCGAGCACCTCAGGGTGGAGACTGTCTCCCAATCGGGAGATCGAAGCGGACAAATCGTTCGGGCCGATGATCACGGCATCAAGACTATCCAGCGCAAGGATTGCGTCGATATGCTCCACCGCACGGATATGCTCGATCTGTACAATGCGTAGAAAGCTTTCTTCGCTCGCTTTCAGATACGTTTGCAAATCCTCTCTCCCATACTCGATCGCCCGTCTCGGACCGAATCCACGGTTTCCTTTGGGTGGATAGAGGCACCAGGAAAGTGCTTTCTCCGCTTCCGTTTCATCCATAACCATCGGGATGATGATTCCGTCGATCCCCATTTCCAATACCGGTTTGATGACATCCATCTCCTGGCTGGCAACCCGTACGAAGGCTGCAGCTCCACCGGCATTGGCCGCCATAACGTGCAGAAGTGTTGTCTGCTTGTCAAACGGGCCATGCTCGGCATCGATCCAGATGAAATCATACCCATACCGAGCCAATGCCTCGGTGATCGCCGGGTCGTTGAGAAATACATGTCCTCCGAGGGCGTTGCCACTTCTCAGCAACGCCCGCAGTTCTCTTCCCTTGTTCATTGTTTCAGTCCCAACAGCGTACGCATTTCCTGTTCCATGCGGATCAGGCTGGAGATCTCCAGGCGGGCATTCTCGTTGAGCAGGGAAACACTCCTGGAGCGGGTGACCAGACTCATGGGAGTACCGGTGAGATCATAATGGTATTTGGCATTCACCGGGTATGCACGTACTTCACTGACCGCAGCCACGGTAAGGAAATCACTCACTTTCCGGGCCAATTCAGGTTCGCTGGCAAAGTGCTCGTACATCCATTTGTAGATGTCGATATGGAAATTCGCCATGACCCCGTTGTACCCGTCATATCCTGCATACCAGGAATCGAGCAACGTGGCGGTATTTGCATTGAAAAGTGCAAGCTTGGTCCCCTTGACCAGCTGAGCCCGTCGTTTTTCAATCTCCAATGAGCAGGAGACATCCTTGAGGAATACCAGCTTGTCTTCCTTGGCCGCCCAGGCGAGGAATTGGTCGTCCAACAACCGAAGGTACGGGTAGGGACATTCATACAGGCCGAAGGTCACCGACGGCAACTGTGCGAAGATGTCTTGTGCGTTGGCATTGAATACCTCGCTGTCTTCCTGTTGTTGCGCCAGACGGTTGGAGACGAGCACTACCGCGTTCACGCCTGTCTCAGCCATGGCCCCCAATTCCTGGATTTGTTTTTGGTGGTCGTCGCTGGTATGGCCGCTGGCTATTACCTTGACACGACCGTCGGCGGCATCCACCACCGCTTTTGCGATGTCGAGCTTCTCCTGCTCGGAAAGGAAGAACATCTCACTGGACTGGCAGACGGCGAAGATGCCGTCGCACCCGCGATCGATATACCAGTCGGTAAGCGCCTGTACCGCAGGAAAGTCAACTTTGTTGTTCTCGGTAAAGGGCGTGATCATGGTCGGCCAACAGCCGTTGTAGGTTTCTTTCATGACTTGCTTTGCTCCTTAGATAAGTCCTGCAGCTCTGGGCAGGAAGAGAGTGACATTCGGGAAGTAGGTGATGATGACCAAGACGATCAACATGACCGCCAGCGGCCAGATGATCTCCTTCATTACCCCCTTCAACGGGGTTCCTGATATGCCGCTGGTAATGAAGAGCAGCATCCCGAACGGCGGGGTGGAGAGCCCGACCATCATATTGAAGGTGACGACCAAACCAAAATGGATCATGTCGATACCCAATTTCGCAGCCACTGGAATCATGATGGGTACGAAGACCAACTGGATGGTGGAGGTATCCATGAACATGCCCAATACCAGGATTACCACGTTCACCAACAACAGGAAGGTATACTTGTTGGACGTAAAACCGAGGATCCAGTTGCCGATGTTCGCCGCAAGCTGCTCACGGGCTACAATATAACTGATGATGGTTGCCGCTCCGATCATGATGCTGGTTGCCCCGACATCCTTGATCGTGGAGCGAATGACTTCCATCAGATCCTTGAATCCCATCGCCTTGTAGGCAAAGACGGAAACAAGCAGGGCGTACAAGCCGGCAATGGCACCCGCTTCAGTGGGGGTCATCACACCGGTATAGATGCCGACCAGCAGGATGACGGGGGTAAGGAGAGCAGGAAGGGCCCGAATGGTGAAGACAAGGAAGGTCTTCCATACCATTTTATCTCCACGGGGATAGTTGCGTTTCTTTGCTACCACTGCCACGTAGATCATCAGGAAGGCAGCCAAGAGGATGGCAGGTACCATGCCTCCCATGAACAAAGCCCCTACCGATGTGCTGGAAAGCATTGCATAGATGACCAAGGGAATCGAAGGCGGGAAGATCGGTCCAATCGTCGCTGATGCCGCGGTGATGGCACAGCTGAATTCGGGATCATATCCATCTTCCTTCATTGCCTCGATCTCGATTTTTCCCAGACCTGCGGCATCGGCGATGGCCGATCCGGTCATACCGCTGAAGATCAAGGATGCTATGACGTTCACCTGTCCGAGGGCTCCACGCATCCGTCCGGTCAGTCCGCCGGCGAATTTGAAGATCATATCGGTGACCTTTCCGGAGTTCATGACATTGGCGGTGAAGATGAACAGGGGAACAGCGATGATGACATAATTGGTATAATAGGTGTTCATGACCTGATTGACGACCAGACTCAGGTCGGCGCCCTTGACCAAGAGGTAGCATGCTGCCGAAGCGAGCATACCGAGGGCGATCGGCATCCTGAGCAAAAATATCAGGATGAACACAAACAGGGTGACGAATAAGGGAAAACTCATTGTTTCACCTCCCCAAGCAGTGGATCAAATCTGTGGTCGACGCTGTCATCGAGCTTTCCGGTAATAACGTTCCAGTCCTCAATGACCGGTTTGATCGTGTACCCGATGATCGAAAGCAGAAAATACGTGAAGGGAAGGAAAATCCAGGTATAGGGAACCCGGAGTACCGGAGTTTTCTGGAAGCCTACGAAGAAGGCATACTTGAAAGAGGGAATGACCATGGCGACGAAGGTGAAGATGATCAACAGGTTGCCGATTATACGCGCCCAGGCGGCTACCTTCGGGCTGTACGCATCATAGAGCATGGTGAACTGGACATGTCCCTTGCGGCGCATGGTGTAGCAGGCACCGAGGATGACCGACCAGCAGAATCCGATGACAATGATATCCTGCGTCCAGGTCAACGGATGGTTGACCACATAGCGGAAGAACACTTGCAGGATGAATGCCAGAAACAAAAAGATGAAGGCGATGATAGGAATGTAGACTTCCATGACATCCCTGAGAAACAACGCTAGTTTTTTCACGTGGTTGGTCTCCTACTCAGAATGAACAGAAACCCGGGGCGTACCGGCCCCGGGTTGCAGGAAGCTGCTTACTTGCCGGCAGCCACGACCTTGTCGAACATGGCCTTGTCCCAGTTCTTGGCATACGGACTTGCCAGATACTCGGCGAGTACATGTTCACTGAAAGCATCGAGGTCTGCATAATAGACCTTCAGACCAGCCTTTTTGAAGAAATCGACCAACTCAGACTCAGCCTTGAGGTTGGTGGCATCACAATATTCGATACCGGCCTTTACGCCTTCCATGACCCATGCCTTCTGCTGGTCAGTCAAAGACTGCCATTTTGCTTCGTTGATGGCGGGCCATACAGAGTCAACCAGGTGGTTGGTGATGGTGATGGACTTGGTCACTTCATAGAACTTAGCGTTCTTGGTGGAAGGAAGCGGGTTGTCCTGGCCGTCGACGGTCTTCGTCTGCAGGGCCATGTAGAGCTCGCTGAAGGAGATCGGGGTCGGGTTTGCACCAAGCGCCTTGCCCAGGAAGATCCAGGAATCGGAGTTCGGCATCCTCAGGTTGACACCCTTCAGATCGGCCGGGGTCTTGATGGGCTTGTCCTCGACCAGGTTGAGCTGGCGGGTTCCCAGATACTCGGCACCGAGGGGGCGGATTCCCTGTTCCTTGGCGATGCGGTCGAACACTTCCTGACCGATGGGACCATTGAGCACCTTGGTCATGTGGTCATAGCTCTTGAAGATGTATCCGGCGGTGAACATCGATACCCACGGACTTCCATCGGTAAGCCAAGAGGCTGCGGTGGCGGTCATATCAGCCTGGCCGCTCTTTACTGCGGACACTTCCTGTTCCTGCTTGAACAAGGAAGCCGAATCATAGGTGAGCACCTTGATCTGTCCACCGGAAACGCGTTCGACGGTTTCCTTGAAGACACGCATTGCACCAGCATGGGCATCAGTGGGAACTGCAGTCATGGTATAGACCAGTTCAACGGGTTTCGCTTCGGATGAAGCTTGGGCGAATGCCGCAGGAAGAACCAGGGCTGCCAGCAACAGGGTGATAACTACTTTCTTCATTGTTTCCTCCTCAGGACCGCAAAGCGGCTTAACAATGTTCAATGCTCCCTTGGCATCTGCCAAGTACAAAATCTGTTTAGCTGTAAAGCTGTCTTACAGGTTAATGCTCGCATGGGTTCCCGTATCTGTCAAATAGAAAAGTGAAGAAAGTTGGATTTTTTCTCCATGTAGCAATTTTATTGGATGAATCAATACAAATGAGGAGGGAACGGTCGAAAGAATCCCTGAGATGCAAAAAACGCCGCCTTCCGGCAGCGTTCAATCAGCAAGGGTTTTCCTTCAGTCCATTAAAATCTTGAAAACCACCTTCACCACGTGGGTGGGGACTTCATCCACCAGATTGGGTGCATGCGGTTCACCGGGGAAAAACAAGGCAAAGGTCGAGGTATCGGCATGATAGGAAACCAAAGCCCTTCCCTTTGCAAACGATGCGTCCTTGGCTGGATCATATTCGGCTGTGAGTATCAGATGGTTTGCGTCGGCGATATCCATCCGTTCCCTGCCGGACAAGAGGATCTGCACATCCACTTCCTTTTTGTGGATTTCGTAGGTTTCGCTTTGTGTTTTTTCGGTGTCATAGGCGAACAGGTTGTACCGGACCCGCGGATTCTCGGTGTGGTAACTCCCATAGGGGAGGGTTGCAAGCTTTCCTTCACGAAGAACGGTTACGACCGTCTCAAGGGGGGGGAGGACCGGAATATACCGTTCCAATTGGGCAACGTGGTCAATGATCATGGGACTTCTCCTTGAGCACAGCATACTGAAAGCGGGGCTGAAGGAGAAGAGAAGCCGAGACGGATTCAATGGTTCTTCGTTATTCGGATAGATTCTTTTTTAAGATTTGAGTGCATTTTCTCCTTGATTTTCTTTGCATCAAATTTCATGATTCTTGCAAGGCAACAGGATGATCAAATCGTGACCGGCTGGTTGTTCCTAAACAAAACTATCCTGCTTGGATCTGCATTGCATTCCTTTTTGCCTTTTCCTACGGTAGAATGCAGAGAGCACGGACCAAATGGGTAGCTGTTTTTGGTTGTGTGCATCCAGTTTTTCTCTTTCTCGCACGAAGGATGTTCGTTGTATGAAACACTGCTTACTCTTTGTATCCGTACTATTCTTTTCCTCTCTGTTGCTCGGAGCAGAGGTGCTGCCTGAGCAGCAAAGTGCTCCGCTCGCTGCCCGCAGCACACCGGCCGTCCAGTACTGGCATCCCCCCGGTCAGACCAGTCTGGCGGTGCAGACCCTTCCTGCATTGAATACCGGAGGAAACGTGCCGCTGCGCAAGGAAGCCAAGCTCTTGGTATTCCTATACCACAATATCGTGTTCGGACGAACAGGAAATACCTATAACCGTGATCTGTATAATTTCGAACATGACCTGCTGTATATTAAACGTAATTTCACCGTGACCAATTTCAAGGAGTTGTTGCTTACAGGGAAAACTGCAACCACCGACCAGGCGATCATCACCTTCGATGACGGGGATCTTTCCCTGTATGCCATCATGTATCCGCTTTTCAAGGAATATGAATTGGAAGCCACCATTTTCCTGATACCCAATTTCATCGGGGAGGTGGGGTATATGAGCTGGGACCAAGTCAAGGAAATGAGCAGATACCGGACCAAGGCTGGAAAAAAACTCTTTTATTTTGAATCCCATTCGTTGACACACCGTATGCTTGGAGAGCTTTCCAAAGCGGAAATACATACGGAATTGCAGCGTTCAAAGCAGATCATCGAGGAGCAGACCGGAGAAACCGTCTCCGTGCTTGCCCTGCCCTTTGGCAGCGGGGAAGGCAGAGAGGAAATCATCAGCGAGGCGTATGATTTGGGGTATCAGGCGATCAGGACATCCAGAGCTCAGGCAGTTGCGATCAAGGATGTGAATCCATGGGCCATTGGAGCAATGAATGTGGAGAATTACAGTAGCGATGTGATGGTGCAGAAAGCCTTGGCACTGATTGGGAGATGATATGAAGCGATTGCTCATCGTGGTGTTGCTGTGCATGGCCCCTCTGGTTTTGGGTGCTGCAGTGCGTGTCCCCATCCGGGAGCTTTCCTTCGGAGGTCTGCATTGGAGATTGAAATCCAGTCTCACTTTGACCTCCCCGGGACCAAATTACTACCGGGACAAGGAGGATGCTGTCTGGGTTGACGAACAGGGGCTGCATCTGACCATCCAGAAGATCGACTCCATCTGGTGGGCGACCGAGATTTTTACCCGGGAACGGGTTGGCTACGGAACCTATACCTTCACCGTCGAGACACCCTCCCGTTCCTATGAGCCGCAGGTGGTCGCAGGGTTCTATACCTGGGATACTGATTCCGCCGAGTTTAATCGAGAGATCGATATTGAATTCGCTGCATGGGGGGAACCTACCGGAACCAAGTTCCAGTATGTGGTACAGCCATATACACAGGAGGATCGCATCCATGTGTTCGACCCTGATCTCCAAGGGGATCGGACCACCCATCGCATCGTCTGGACAAAGCAGGGGATTACCTTCAGTTCCTATCATGGGCAGGTTGATCCCGATGACCCGGCCAGTGAGGCGATGTTGATCGAAAGATGGACGTATCCGGACAGCCCCAGCGAGGGGAAGGTACGGTTCCGCATCAATCTCTGGCTGTATCAGGGCAGCATGCCCACGAAACCTGTTGATCTTTTGATCACTGCGTTTTCGTTTGAGAAGGGGAAGGTTTGAACCCGGTCCTTACTTGCTGTCCCCATCCCCGGTTCTTGCGCATGGCGCTGAAGTAGGCACGCACCCTCCAGAGACTGATCATCTGCCTGACCCCAAAATTTTCCACCACTGCCATCCCGATGAGACGCAGCATATCCCGGTTGCTGTACAACTGCCGGTCGAATTCACTGATGAACAAGGCACAGAGGGAAACGAGAATGCCCAACAGTATGGTGGCCGTGAACAGGCTGAGGGCGATGGGGAGGTTCAAGAGGCCGAGGAATGCTCCCAGGATTACGAAGAACAGCCCCTGCGCCTCGACGAACGGTCCCAGAAGTTCGAAGAGGAAATAGTACAGCATCCCCACCATGCCCAACCGCCCGTAACGAGGGTTTGCGATCATGGTGGAGTGGAACAACAGGATATCGATCAAGCCCCTGTGCCAACGATCCCGTTGGCGGCGCAGGACTTTCAGTTTTTCCGGCACCTCGGTCCAGCAGTTCGCATTGCTGGCATACTGGACCCGGTAGGGCAGCCTGCGTTCACGCATGTAACGGGAAAGCCGCACCACCAGCTCCATGTCTTCACCGACGGTATCCTTCTTGTACCGTCCGCTCTTGGTCAAATATCCTCCGGTAGCTATTGTTCTCTGACGATGGAACACGCCGAAAGCACCACTGATGATCAGAAGCAGGTTCATTCTCGCCCAGCCGACCCTGCCGGTCATGAAGGAACGTATATACTCCAGGCTTTGCAGCCGCGCTAGGAATTTGTCGGGTAGGGCGATTGAATCGAGGGCACCGAGCTGTACGCTGCAACCGTTGACCGGGCAGATATTGCCACCGGTGGCTATGCTTTCCTCCTGGTGGTCGAGCATGACCGAGACCGAGCGCAGCAAGGCATCCGGTTCGAGCAGACTGTCTGCATCGATTCCACAGAAGAACTCCTTGGAAGCCACATTCAGCCCCAGATTCAGCGAATCGGCTTTGCCCCCATTCACCTTGTCCACCACCACCAGATTGGGGATGTTTTTATTCTTGTAGATGCCGCGAAGCGGTCGGGTATGCAGGTGCTCGGGAACCAATTGGTCACGTTTTTCCAGATTGAAGTACTCTATGAGTTTGGCCAGGGTGTCATCCTTCGACCCATCGTTGACTACGATCAACTCAAAATCGGGGTACTGTTGATTGAGCAGGCTGTTGGTGCTTTCAATGATATTGCTCGCCTCATTGTACGCAGGGGCGATGATGGAGATCGAAGGAAGCAGGCCCTTGGTATAGAGCAGGGTCTTGTCCTTCGCCCTCCAGAGACGGTTCTGTACGGCAGCTCCCCTGAAAGAGATGACCAGGATCACCAAGTAGATGGCGTTTATGGTAAGCGAATAATAAACCAGCAGGTAGTTGAACCTGACAACATACAAGGCCAGTAATGAGGAGAGGTTGATATCAACAAGATTCGGGAGCTCCAGCATCAGGATGATCACCGGAAAGATCAGAATGGTCAATATCAGCAGGAGGATGAGATTAAGGCGTTGGGGACGCTCCTGGTGGGGCTGGGAAGCTTGTACCGGTTTCTTGGGCTTGGGAAGCTGCATTGCCTTGAACACCGAGCTTTGCAGGTAGGTGTACAACTGTGAACGAAGATTCTCCCGCCTGCTTGCCAAGGTCCTCAGCAACTTCCCTATGGCTTCCTGCTTCCCTGCATCGGTGTTTGTGTTCAGAAACTGAACTAGGCCGCTGATATGCAGGTCAGAAGCCAAATTGGCGATCAAATTGAGTGTCCGTTCATCAATTTCTCCCTGTTGGGTTTCCAGAAGGTAGGAAAGACGATTGTCCAAGACCTTGGCCAGAACCAGCTGTTCGGCTTTGGAATGCTTCTGCTCGAACATTGTCAGGTACTCTTGGATGAGGGTGGGGTCGTGCCAAGCCATGTCCGAGAGGCTCTGTACCACCTGATTTTGCAGAGAACGTCGTTTCCCATAGGCAAGCAACGGTTCGATGGATCGTTTGTCATGCAGCATTCCGTAAGCTTGAATGACGAAGAAACGTGTTGTCTGGGAACGACTTTCGAGGAACCGTGGTTGTATCAACGCTTCCGGAGCATGCTGGCATAATGCGGTGAGTGCCTGCTTTCTGATCTGCATCTTTGGATTTTCTGCTTGCTTGATCAGGTAATCCGTCAGTTCTTCAGAGGGGTATTCAATGGCAAATTGGGTGATGAGCAACCCCAGGTATGTTCGGTCGACGTCCAGGCGTTGCTTGAGGTAGGGGAGCAGCACATTGCCGTAGCTGAGCAAGAGCGCACGGTACCGGCCCGCCATCCATGCGGTAGCCGTTCTGGTTTTCCTGATCATGATGGCAATGGCCCGTTTTTCCTTGATTTTGGCCAGGGCTTGGAAGAGATAGAGTGTCACAACCTGGTTCGACTCACGATGCAAGGCTTCCAGCATCGCCGTACGGATGGTTTTTTGTTGGACAAGATTCCCGAGGCATGCAACTGCTTCGATGCGACACAGGGCAGATCGGGAGTGCAATCGCCTGAGACAGGTACGAACGTAAGGCGATTGGACCAGATACGTTTGGATGAAGGTATCCTGCTCGGCGTTGAGGTGGATTGAGGAAGCTATCTGGTTATATACTCGCAACAGGGTCTTGGGATTGATTGCCTCAAGTTGCAGCGTTTCGGCTGTGAAGGCGTTCATCAACAATTTCTGTGCATGTTCGGATGCACTTTTTTGCCACGAACGATAAGCGCGCACCATGAGGGTCATCAGGATGAGCAGCAAATCCAGGCTGACGACGGTCAGTGTCATGATGACTGCCACATTGCTTGACACTTCAGACCCCCTTCTCACTTAAGAGATTGACCAGGCCGACCACTTCATACAGGGGAACGGGACGACGGAGAAAGTGTTTGATCCCCAGCGTGTAGGCACGTTTGACCGATTGCTCATTCTTGTTGATCGACATAAGGATGAAAGGAATACGGGCGGTAGCGGCTGTATTCATCAACTCCTTTCGCAAAGTCAGAGCGCTGAGCTTTGCGATGAGCAGCTCGGCGATGATGATATCCGGGGCGCCTGAAGCGATCATTTCCTTGGCCTGGAGGCCGTCGTCTGCAGTCAATACCCGATATCGTTCCTGTTCCAGACTCTGTTTGAGCAACTCCCGATCGAAGCCGGCTTTGTCAACCAAAAGTACGGTGATGGCGGAACGGCTGGATGTATGGCTGGATGATGTGGAGACCAATACCCCACCTCCTTGCTTCTGCGCAAGCTTGAGGCGAAAGAGGGTGGTCTGGCTGACGGTAAGGACAGACTGCTCAACGTCGTCCTGTAAACTTGCCGGGAGCTCGTCACTGGAGAACAGCCCCATGGATACGGTAATTGGGATGATGAACCGGTTTTCTTCGGCAATTCGCATCATGATGTTCGATGCCCGCTTGATCGCCTGTTCTTTGGCCAGGTTGCTGCATACCAGGGCAAACACTCCTCCGGAAAGTCGACATACCTGTACATCCGCTTCCACCTGTGCCAACAACAGTTCGGAAAGCAACCGCATGGTTTTGTCTCCTTCACTGATTCCAAAATCGAGGTTGATTCGGTTGAGGTTGTCGATGCTCAGAACAACGGAAACAAAATGCTTATGCTCCTTCAGTTGTTGCGAGAGGAATGCCTCATGGAAGGTTTGGTTGTAGAGGCCGGTGATCGGGTCCCGATATTTGCTTTCTTCCAGTTGCTTTACTTTCTGCTCAAGCTCCTGCAGCTGTGCTTGGCTTTCCTTGGCGGTCTTTTGCGTCCGGAACAGCAGTGATGCAAAGGCCTTGGGCATGGCAAGGTCATATTCCTTCACCAGACGTTCCACCAAAGAGGAGATTGAAGAAAGGAATTCCATCCCATCATGTTCTTCGAGGAACGTGAAGAAGGTATCCCATAGCTGTTCTTCTCCCAGTGTGGATTTTGCGATGCATTGGTTTTTGACACTGATGGTGAATGGTGCGTTTCGGAAGCGTTGTGCCACTTCCTTTGTACCATGGATGGTAATAAGCCGAACGACCACTTGGTCGAGCAGGGCTCTGATTCCCCCCTCGCTGGGCAACGCCAATTCCTTGGGTTCCAGAAACAAGCCGCAGCTCAATGTTTTGAGTGTATCGATATACATCTCCAGGTTCTTGTTGATGATCGATCCATGCTGGGGGCAGATCAGGCGAAGCGGATAACTCTGAAGACTTTCCATCGCCGAAGAAAGGATTTCATGGCTGGGCATGTAGACTTCATGAAAGGCCTTCATCCCGTCCAGATAGGACTCGCCGGCATAGAGGTGCCAATCGGCGGTGATGGAACCGAAAACATCCCCGGTCATCAAGGCTTGCACCTGGGGTAGGTAACTCATGATGGCGCCGGGGAAGTGCAGATACGGGGTGAAGAGGAATCCTATGGCAGCCCCGCTTTTCAAGGTATAGGAGAAACTATGGTAGTTGACCAGATAAAACGGGCTGTGAAACCCATAGTATTGGAGGATCAAGGACGTGCGTTCATGACAACAGACTTCCCCTTTGAACCCTGCCTCCTCGAAGTAGGGTACTGCACTTGCAAGATCGGGGTCCTGGTGGCTGAGGACGATGGCCTGGAGATGGTCGATGTCGATCAGGCTCATGGTTTTTTCCAGGACGATGCGTCCGTCAAGCTTGGAACCGGGGTCGAACAAGATCCCCCAGCCCTCATGGATATAAAGATAGGGATTGCATTGCAGATTCCGATGGGTGCTTTCAGAACCGACCCACCAAAGCCCTTCGGCAATCTGGACCGGTTTCGACAGGTCAATCATTGCGTTGCTCCTCTTGTGTAAAATATGCATGCAACAGCTGATAGCTTTGTTTCAACCGTTGCTGATACACCGGTTGGTTCCAATGCTGAAGCATCACGAAAACCGGACCCAACTGGTCGAGTGGTGTCTGCCCTCCCTCACGGGTTACCAAAGCACTGAGCACGATGGCATCGGTTTGCCGGATGGACAATTGGTCACGCAGCGGATCGCTGTAGAATATCCGTTGGTCATCAAGAACTGAAGCGGAGGAAGGGTCGCTTACATTGATGCGGGTCCAGGGAATGCGGATGGTCACTTGGTTTCCCTCCATCATCCAGTGATTGGTCGACCCGGTGAGATCGCCATATCGCAAATGGCTGGAATCCTCGAATCGTGGTGCGATGATTGTCCCGTCGCTGAGCGCCCGCTTCTTGTTGATGAGCTTGCTCATCGTCTGGAATGTTCCTTCCCGTTTCAAGCCGGTTGCCGTGGAAAAACCGAAGTGCGTGTAGTCAGCTTCCTTGATCGCCAACAGCCGGGATTGGTCGAAGGAATCAAGCACGATCTGGTATTCCATCCCCGAAGGAGCCTCGGTGGCAAGATCGGGGAGATAGCGCAATTCTCCACGCTCGCGAAAGAGGGTATCGATGCCGATGCGCAGTTGCTCCCGCCCGAAATTCAACGGACCGGAGAGGGTAAGGTCGATCCAGAGGTAGGAGGCATCCGATCGTCCTTCCATCCTGGTGATCAAACCTGATCCATCCAAGGTTGCCGTGCTACGAGCCGGCTTCACGGCCTCGTAGGCAAGGATACCGTAGTTCTGTTCAGGGTCTATGGCATTATGCCAGAGTATCTGCCGGTCATAAGGGATCATGAATGGTTCGGTGGTCCAGGTTTTTTTCGCCCATTCATCCATCCATTCAAAGATGATGCCTCCGCTGTATCCTTCCCGCTTCATGGCTTCAAACATCCTGATGATGCCTTTGGCCTGCTCTTCCTCGCTCAGCCCCCCATGGTTGTATCCATCGGGGCTGGTATGGGCATTGCCCATGCCGGTGGCGATGCCGAATTCAGCGACAACCGCCGGATAGTTGCGATGTCCTTCCATGAAGGCCTTGAGGTAACCGCCGTAGCGCAGACGCCCTTGTGCATCCTCATACGAGTCATAAGCGGGATCATTATTCATGAAGTCGGGATAGTTGGGATAGATGTGATAGGAACCGAACAACCCGGCCTTGTTGTTTGGTCCGAGGGTCAGATGATTGATATCCACTGTAGCCCGGTCGTTGTATTCATTGATTTTCTTCCCTTCCTCATCCCGTTCCGATTCGTGTGCCAGATAATCGAGGGTGGGCCAGTTGACCAATGAGACGGCATGCTGCCATCCATACGTCCGCTCTTCATAGGAAAGCAGGTAATCACCGCTTTGGGCGAGCCAGCTTTCGGTGGGGGAGGCGTTTTGGGTGGTTCCCAGATATTGTCCTATGAAGCGATATCCTTTGTGGTTTTTATCCGTCATTTCCACTTCTTCCGGCTCCAACTCACGACCCACCAGATACCCGATGACGAAGGAGGAGACGTCGGTTGTGTAATTTCCCCATGCTCTTCCCTGCCGCTCATCGATTTGTGCGCTGCCATGGATTGCATCGACCACATGCTCTATTTCCGCTTCAAACGCTTTCTGGTAGTCAGTGGTCAAGTAATCGTGTCCTGGTGGTTGTTCCTCCGGCCATACTTCCTGCAGCAGGTAGATCGGCGATGCGGTGTGGATTCGATTATACAAGGCGAAGGCTTGGTAGAACTGTGGATCAAGCAGGGTATAGATGCGCAGCGTATTCACCCCCAGTTCCCCCATCTGTTCGAGCCAATGGAAATACAGGCTTTTGTCTTTGGGAAATTCCGTGAACCAACGGCCCGGCATTGCTGTCCCGAGGTTTATCCCGTAGAGGAAAATCGGTTTGAAGCTACCGTCCTGATAGATTTCCAATGCATGCTGGGTGGCGCGGGCTACAAGTTTAGTCCCCGCCTGTACCGTGACTTCACGCTCCAGCGGGGCTATTACCATTTGCTTACGTTGCTCCGCCTCCTTGAAGATTGCCGAGAGGAGGGGCAGATAGGTGTCCCACAAGAAGGAATCTTCCTTGGGGGCGAAGCGCTGCATCAGTTTCTCCATTCCTTTGATTCTTGCAAACCGAAGGGGGTTGCTCCAGTAAGCCCAGTTGCCGCTCAGATAGTAGGCTTTGTGATTCGCCGTTGTCTTGCTTTGGATGGCGGGAAAGGTCGAAGTAAGGCCGAATGCTTGCAAACGTGCAGACCCGCTTGGATTCACATTGAGCGAATAGGTGGCCAACACCTCGGTTCCTTCCATAGGTTCGGTAATATCGAAGATTTGTCGGTAGTTGACTGAACCCGTCAATCCAAGTTCGCTCCGCCCTTGCTCGGTATACGAAAAGGTCATGGCATCGGCACCCAGTTCGATGCCTTCCCGAAGGACGACGATTTCTTCATCGATATTGGAGAGCAGGATCCCTTTGCCTTGGTATTGCCAGTTCTGTCCATATTTTTCCTTGATCCAAGGGGGTATTTCCCCTTGCAACGACAGGTCTTGGAGATACATGCCGGTCCATCCGCTCCACCGTGTTCCCAACAGCTCATACAGTTGTGACTGGACATAGGACGGGGTGGGGGTGGCGAAGCTGTTGTACTCGGCAATGACCGTGCTGCTTTGCTCTCGGTTGAGCAGCGTCCTGAGCGCCTGGGCATCGGCAGCACTGCTTCCTCCCCAAATAAGATTGCTTTCACCCGCCGTCTGGTTTCTTATGAATCCTTCACCTTTTCTGTAGACGCCGTAGGTGTCGGCTATATACAACACATCGGTTCTGTCATCCAAGCCGGAAAGATCCTGGATCGGGTTTGCCAGCTGGGGATGGTATCCTAGGTAGGTGATTCGCTTGTCAAACAGCGTGCCGGAAGCAGTGGGGTATTTGTCGTGCAGCAAAAGCCAAGCCAAGGCTTCGTGATGGGCGTGGCTTGATGGATTGGGTACGCTCTTGTCATAAACGGTGACCGTAAGGTTTTGCTCGGGCGTGAGGAGCCAGAGAAAGAAGGGAAGACTGAGCAGGAATCCCAGCAGGAGCAGCAAAACGATCAGGATTCCGGGATTGGCACGGCCGGGTTTCTGGGCTGTACGACGTCTTTTCATGGATTGAGTATACTGCGGTACGGCTCCTGACGAAAGAGTGAATCAACGTTCGGGGTCTTTTGGGTTGTGGTTGGCCGAATCGTGGATATTTGCGTATCTTGGTTTTACAAGGAGCATGAGATATGAGCGAACACCATGTCTACACCACCCATGTTGAGTGGACCAAGCAACGCAAGGGGGCGCTGTCCTCTGCCTTCCTTCCGACGATCGAAGTAGCGACACCCCCGAATTTCCCCGGCGGGCATGAGGGCATCTGGTCTCCGGAACATTTGTATACTGCTTCAGCAGAAATCTGTCTGATGACGACATTCCTCTCGTTGGCCGAGCGTGCCGGCCTTGGGTTTAAAAGCTACAAGAGTGATGCGGAAGGAACGTTGGAGAAGGTGGAGAAGGGACTGCAGATGACCCGGATCCATATCAGACCGACCGTGGTCGTGGATGATGAACCGACGAAGGAACAGACGATCGGATTGCTGCAGAAAGCCGAGAAGTATTGCCTGATCTCCAATTCCATGAAAACTGTAGTCTCCATCGAGCCAAATGTTTTGGTTGGTTGAATGAGAAGGTGACATTTGTCACTATGCAGTACTGGTTTGTTGCCTCTATGCTGACCATGGAGGCACAAATTCATGGTGTTGTCAGTACAGGAAGTCATCAAGCGGTTTCATACCACCCTTGCCCTTGATTGCTGCAATCTTTCCGTCCAGAAGGGTGAGATCGTCGGGTTGCTCGGTCCGAATGGAGCGGGTAAGACGACCTGCCTGCGTGCCATCATGGGCCTGCTGCCCATCGATGATGGATTGATCACCGTATTCGGACAGAAGCAGGATGGCAAAAACAAGGAAATCCGCCGGAATATCGGTTATGTAACCCAAGAAATCACATTGTATGAGGATATGAGCGGTAGAGACAATCTTGCCTTTTTCGCTTCCTTGTATGGCATGGACAGGACCCAGATAGCCAAGCGGATGGGTGATGTTGCTGAAATCATCGGTCTGCAAGCCAAACTTGGTCAGAAAGTCAAACACTACAGCGGGGGGATGAAGCGCCGTCTGAATATCGGCTGCTCCTTGATGCACAACCCGCAGTTGCTCATCCTTGATGAACCGACGGTGGGAATTGATCCGCAGTCTCGTACCTTCATCTTGCAAGCGGTCAAGCACCTTGCCGAGGAAGGTACCACCATCATCTATACCTCGCATTATATTGAGGAAGTCGAGGCGATTGCGACGCGAACCTACATCATGGACAACGGTCATATGATAGCAGAAGGGACGCTTGCCGAGTTGATTGCCCGTATCCAGGGCGATCACTTCATTGAAGTGGAGGTACGCTTGGGCAGCGAAGAGAAACGGAAGCAGCTGCTCGCACTTGAGGAGGTGAAGGAGGTGGTACTCAGCGCAAACCGTTACCGTATTGTGGTTCCCGGAGGGATCCCTATTCTGGATAAGGTCTTACTTACCCTTTCCGACCAGAGTCTTGTTTCCATCAATACCAAGCAACCCAACCTCGAAGATGTATTTCTGACGTTGACGGGAAAGCAATTGCGTGATGAGGTGCAGCTATGATGTGGTTTCATCTCAAGCGTGGGTTCAAAGGGGTGATCACGCACATCATCCTCATCATGTTTCCCCTGCTCTTGATCATCTTTTTCGATTATCTGTATCGGAACACCGGCATTGAGACCGGGCTGGGGCAGTCAAAGCAAAGCAATGCCACCATTCTAGCCTTGGGATTTGCTCTGACCTTCCAAATCTATGGTTCGGCTTTGAGTTTTGAGACGCTGGCGGAGGATCTCTACAGTCCGATGCATGACCGGCTTTTTGCATCCCCGATGGAAGGGAGATCGTTGGTTCTCTCCATTCTTTTCAGTTCCACGATCATCAGTTTTCTCCAGACTTTGGTGATTCTCCTCGCCTCAACTTTCTTGTTGGAGGCTTCGATTTCCCCTGTGGTTCCTGTACTTGGGGTTCTGCTTGTCTCGGTGGTGTTTCATCAATTGCTGGGCACGCTCCTGGTGTTCTTATCCAAGCAAGCGAAATCTGCCAATGTTCTGATTACTATCTACGGTTCCCTGGTTCCGATGACTTTGGGGCTGTATTTCCCGCTTCCCTCCGGACGGTTCTTTGAGCTTCTTCGCATGTACGGCACTCCATCGGCGCTTGCCAATACAGCGAGCTTTGCATTGATGAACGCCGATGTGGGTTTGTTTCTCAAGTCGTTCGTCCCGTTGCTAGGCGCAACCGCTTTCCTGTTTCTGGTGCTCAAACCCTTGGTACGGAGGATACATGTATGACGATATTCCTGTTTGCCTTGCGTGAGCATCTGAAAAGCCGCTTGATTCTGGCAATGCTGTTGGTGTTTCCCCTTGTTCTCCTGTTCATCCCTTCACTCCCTGACTCTCTTCCTATGGCTCTCAGCTTGTTCGGGCTTTTGGATTTCTACTCTGCATTTCTGCTCAGTCGCTTGATCGTTGAGGACAGGATGCGTTCGGTGGTGGTACGCATAGCTGCCGCTCCCATTTCTCATTTGCAGTATCTGGCAAATCATCTCTGTGCAAGTCTTGCTCTGCTTGTCGTCCAAAATGTCGTATTTGTTGTTGCCGCTCGGGTTGTATACGGGAATTCACTTACGAACTGGGGGGTGCTGCTGGTGGTATATCTTTGTTATGCAATCATGACGCTCTCGTTTTCCCTGGCATGGAACAGCTTGTTTCGTTCCTATGCGGTTTCCTTCTCCTTGTTCAGCGGTCTTGGCTCGATCATGTGTTTGGTCAGCGGTTTGAGTTTCCCCCTTCGCTTTCTCCCGCCGAATTTGCAGAAAGCAGTACGGATTCTGCCCACATATTGGCTTGCCCACGCTCTGGATGCCTTGTACCATACAGATAGAGCAGCCATAGCACTCGCCTGTTTGGTTTTGGGTGCATACTCTGCAATATTTCTGCTTCTGGGAAGCAAAAGGAGACTGTAGGAATTGGCTGGGACGAAGAAGCACCTGTCCTATGAAAACACAGAATTCTCCGTGTTTTCCTTGGTGTTGCTCGGTGTCCTCATCTGGTTGTTTCCGATGCTTGATGCAGTATTCCTGTTGCTTTTTCTAGTGGTGCTTGCAAGCCTGTTGTTTCGCTGGCGTTTCCCCCTGGCCCCTGAGTGGATGCTCATCGATTGCGGTCTCTTGTGTTTGGTCTGTATCCGACTTCCTGAGGCTGCACTGTTGCTTTGCTTGTATATTCTCTTTTTTTGCACCAGGGGAAGATGGTTCCTCTCCCTTCCGTTCCTTGTCTATGCAATGGCGCTGCTCCAAATGCCGAAGATTTTGTTCGTGGTGTTCTCTTTCAGTCTCGGGGTATTGCTTTGGCTCTGGAAACAGGAGAGAGGTATGTTGCAGGAGGAGACTGATCGCCTTCGTCTTCAATTGCATCATGCCGATCAGGAACAATTGCGCCTGCTCTCTGATTATCAAGATGCGCAACAGCTTTCCCGGCTTGAAGAGCGGGACCATATCGCCCAGATCCTGCATGATAGTCTGGGCCATGAGTTGACCGCCGCCCATCTCTCACTCAAGGCCCAAGGTACATTCCTTCGGAAAGGGGAGCTCGACAAGGCGATGGACAGCCAACAGAAGATTGAGATGCGCCTGCAGTCTGCACTGGAGCAACTCAAGCTTGCGGTCAGGCAACTGGATGTGGCAGAGAGGGAAGCACAAAGCAGGTTTGATCAGTTGATTTCTGCATTCGAATATCCGGTCGAGGTTTCCTGCAAAGGCGACTTGGATACGGTGCAGCCTGCTTTGGCCCAAGTGTTGTATGCAGGTTTGAAGGAAGCGTTGACCAACATTTCCAAACATGCCAAACCTACGAAGGTGACGGTATTGCTCGATTGTACCCCCACCTATGTTCGGCTTATGGTGGAAAATGACGGGATTCTCGAACAGGCTCCGGTACATACGGGAAACGGATTGCGCTATATGCGACGCAGGGTGGAAGCGATGGGAGGAAGTGTCGCCATCCAGCAAGACAAGACGTTCCGTCTGATCATTACCCTGATACGATCCCAGAAGGAGCTGACATGAGATTGTTGTTGGTCGATGACGATGCTTTGGTGTTGGAAAGCCTTTCAGTGTTGTTTTCAGAGGATCCCGAGCTGCATGTTGCAGCAACAGCTCTCAATGGGGCCGAAGCGTTGGTGAAGCTCCAGAGCTTGCACGTTGACATCGTGTTGTTGGACATCCAGATGCCGGTTATGGATGGGTTTGAGACTGCCGAGCGAGTACGCGAACAATATCCCCAGGTGAAGATTCTCATGCTTACCACGTTTGCCGATTATCGGAGTCTGCATAGGTGTCTGGAGGTGGGAGCCTCCGGGTTTTTGCTCAAGAGTGATCCTACCGAGAAACAGATTCTGACGATCAAGGCGGTGTATCAAGGGCTTCCGGTCATCAGTGAACAGGCTTTGAGAAGGTTCTCCGAGGACCCTTTGTTCCCTGATTTGACGAAACGGGAACAGGAAGTGCTGGTCCATGTGGCCCAGGGCTTGTCCAATAAGGAGATTTCCAGCAGGCTTTGCATCAGCGAAGGTACGGTGCGCAATATCATTTCAGTCATGTTGGACAAGCTTGGGGTACGTGACCGCACCCAGTTGGCCATCGCATACTGGCAGCAGAAAACGGGAGGGTCCGGCCATGCGTGATCTCATAATTCTGGCAGCTTTCTACCTGATCGGGCTGCTGCTGTTGGGCTTCGGCCTCTATGGGTTGCTGCAGGGGCGTAGAGAGAGGTATAAGCAAAAACAAGGAGTGTTGGTCTCCTCTGAGGATATGCTTGCGGGTTGGGGGAAGGAAGAGGAAGAGGCGAAGCGATGAACCGGATTTTCTTGCTCGGTGATTCCACCTGCGCCCGGA